>CAZIKU010000005.1:59455-62659 GCA_964539815.1 uncultured Klebsiella sp.
TGAATACGCCCATCCTTGAGCAACTTGCCCAGTGACAAGCGGGCGACCTCACGGCGTACCGGGTCGTGACACGACAACGTGACGGCATCCGGCGTATCATCGACGATGATATCTACACCCGTAATCTGCTCGAAGGCGCGAATGTTGCGGCCTTCACGCCCAATGATGCGACCTTTGATTTCTTCAGAAGGCAGTGGCACCGTCGATACGGTGACTTCGGCCACATAATCAGAGGCACAGCGTTGAATGGCCATGCTGATGATTTTGCGCGCCGTCTTGTCGGCTTCGTCGTTGGTGACACGCTCGATTTCACGGATGCGGCGGGCAGCCTCGTCGCGTGATTCGGCTTCGACGCGCTGCAGAATAATCTCGCGTGCTTGGGCTTCGCTCAACTGCGAGATGCGTTCCAACTCGCTGCGCTGTTGCGTACGGAATTGTTCGGCTTCCTGGTTGAGCTGGTCGATCTGACGCTCGCGTTGCTGGATGGTGCGCTCGCGGCGCTCCACGCCTTCAACCTTGCGATCGAGGACTTCTTCTTTGCGTGTAATACGCTCTTCTTGTTGGCGAAGTGATTGCCGTGCCTCACGAATCTGCGATTCGGCTTCGGTGCGAATTTTGTTGGCTTCGTCCGATGCCTGAAGTTTGAGTTCTTTGTGTTCGGCACGTACTGCTTCGATCTTTAACTGCCATTCTGCATCACGCTTGGTCAACTGACTTTGCGTGTTTGATTTATTTAACATCGTAGCGATGCCATATCCTGCAGCAGTACCAACAATCAACAAAACAATAATGGAGAGTAGATCTCCCACGTGTATCCTCCCTAATCTATAACCTCAATCCACAAACACATATGTATCACCAAATGACACAATCGGCTGTGTGGGGACTGTTTGCATTATATTATCTTTTACGCTATTTTCTGTCAAGATGAATGGCTATAATATCTTTTTGCCCATCAAATGGACAAAAATTGCCCATGTATTGTCAGTTATTTGTGGAATTTTCGACTTTCCAACGTGGCATGAGCATCGAGATACTGCAACCAACCTGCCAGCGTCATCTGCCCAAACATGTTGTGTGGGGCCTGCTGCGTGAGCGGAATCCCAGCAGCGCAGAGCTGATCAAAGATGGCTATCGTCTCGGATCGGGTACTCGCCATCGTCTCGGCGAGCTGTGCCATGCTGGCGTTGGCCGGGCGGTAGTGGTCGTATTCCTCGACGATATGGGTGCCGGTGAGTAATTCGCGGATGCGTGCCTGCCCCCAGCGTTCAATGCCGATGATGTGGGTGGCAACGCGTTGATGTGCGTCAGTATCACGGGCAGTCCGCATGGCGGTGACCACCGTATCTCCGCCGCTGGTGAGGCGTTGGCGGATTTGGTCGGTCGTCAACCGGCGTACGGGGCGTTCGAAGACGAGCCCGGCAATGAAGTGCAACACGTTTGATCGCAGTGTCATGGGATTTCCCTTCACTCGTTACACGTCTTCGAACATCGAGCCAGTCAGGAAAATGATACCCACCCACAAGGCACGTGCATGGCGATAGAACCCGATGCCGACAGCGATCATGGTGCTTGCAATGCCGAGAATCAACCAACCGGTGGGAATGTCGGTAATGACAGCCAAGATGCCACCGAGCACCCCGAGCGTACACACAACGACGGTATTAATGGCCATGCCGCCGGTGATTTCACCATGATCACGCTCAAAAATGACGTTGCACACTGGGCAACGCACATTCATTTGAAACAGTGAACGAAACATGGCACCACGTTGGCACGCAGGACAGCGCAATACTAATGTCACAAACAGAATTCGCAACACGCGCCACACGTGTCACCTCGTACTCTCTATGATGCTGTGAAATACGGCGGGGAGCTTGCACATGATGGGGAATCATGGTGGGCGATAGTGGATTCGAACCACCGACCTCAACGATGTCAACGTTGCGCTCTAACCAACTGAGCTAATCGCCCGCGAACAAAATAGTACCACGCTGGAATGCGCTTTGTCAAATACCGAATCGACAACGACTACTAATAGTACTGCCGAATATACCCGTAGGCTTTCTCGAAAAGCTCCTGATCCGTGTGCAATTTATACTTTAGGAGTGCGCGGCGCAGGGCTTGTTGCACTTCGCGTTCGCCTTGCGTGGTGGTTTGCCAACCATCGAAGCGCACTTGCTTCACGATAGAGTCAATATCTGCCACGATCCGTTCGACAATGACATGCGTATTCTTCGTCTTGACCTCGTTGAAGAGTTCGGTCAGTGCACTGAGCGCCAGCTTTTTGTCCTCCTCGGGATCTATCTGGTTTTCAGCGGCAACGGTCTCTTTCGCGATCTCAAGGATTCCCTTCAAGAACTCTAAACTGCTCAAAAGCCCTTGCTCGTGCTTTTCACGGATCTTTTCGAGTCGTTCGCCCAGTTCCGTGAACTTCGGATTGCCTGCGTGTTTGCGCAAGCGAGCACTCAACTTGATCTCGATCTCACGTGCTTTTTTCGCAGGATTCTTGTCGTTCAATATGCTGTCGAGTACATCTGCATCGAGCACCAGCGCTTCGATGTCGTCACGCACCGCTTCCACATGGACGTTTTCGTTTATGAGCTCAATCGTTTTGCCGCCCAGCCGATGCCATAGCAATTTGCCGTTACCACTGACCGGTTTGACTGACTCGTATACTTGCGTGAGCCAGCGATAATCCGTGGCATATGCCGCTAGGGATGGGTCAGGTGAGAGTGCTTCCCAGATGGTGCCGAGAATGCTGTACACACCGGCAAAAGAGTCACGCACGTCGTTGTTGGGTAGGTGCTGTTGGGCATCTAGGAGACCCTCGTAGCCACCTACAGTTCTATCCACACCTGGGAAAAAGGCGAGACACTTCTGGATCTGGACGGGCAGTTGCTTGCGCAACTCGTCGATGTTACTCACCACCTGCTGCACGGACTTCTCGTCGAAGTCCAGCGCCTGCGCCACGTCATCGAAGATACCGATGTAATCAACAATGAGCCCATGAGTCTTGGTCTGGCCGTATGTGCGGTTCACCCGGCATATGGCCTGTAACAGGTTGTGGTCACGCAGTGGCTTGTCGAGATACATTACCTGCAGAATGGGTGCGTCAAAGCCGGTGAGCAATTTGCTCGTCACAATCACGAATTTCAACGGGTCAGCGGGATCGCGGAAGCGGTCGAGCAATTTTTCTTCTGC
>CAZIKU010000006.1:0-60485 GCA_964539815.1 uncultured Klebsiella sp.
GGTTACACTGCAATTTTACATAACGTTAATTTAGACATTCAAACAGGTGAAATCCTCGTTTTCATTGGCCCAAATGGTGCCGGCAAAAGCACGCTGTTGCGGGCAGTTACCGGGGTGATTCCATTGCTGTCTGGCACAATACGCATAAATGGTAAATCAATCGCTGAGATGACTCCTGCTGAACGTGCCAAAACAATCGCCGTTGTGCCACAACAAGTGCACATGCCAATCGGGTTTTCGGTGTATGACGTGGTTGCAATGGCACGCTACGTCCATCGCCCGTGGTATGTCGCCTTGCACAAAAGCGATCACGACATAATCATGAATGCACTCACGCAGGCTGGGTTGGCCGAAGTCGCACACACACCGGCCACGAATTTAAGTGGCGGTGAACAGCAACGTGTCGCATTTGCACGAGCAATTGCACAGCAACCACGTCTCCTGATTCTCGATGAATCCACGGCGCATCTCGATTTACAACATCAACACCTCATCATACAAACTATGCGCACGCTTGCAGCAGATGGCGTCACCATTATTGCGGCAATGCATGATATCAATTTGGCAGCCCAGGCTGCACAGCGCATGTGTTTGCTTGACTCCGGTCGCGTCGTTGCACTAGGTACACCGTCCGAAGTGTTGCAACCCGAACGACTTGCGCAGGTCTATCGCACGCCAATTGATGTGATTCGGCATCACACCAATCCAACAACATTTTTTCATATCTCATTCACAGAATAATGCCTTGGAATACGACGAAAGCGTGCTACAATGTGCGCCGGAGGTATGTATGAATCGTGCATTTTGGTCAGTTGTGATAACAGTCGTGAGCATGAGTCTTGTCGGGTATCTACTCTATCCACAGTTGCCTGCACAGGTTCCTAGTCATTGGAATCTGTCAGGTGAAGTGGATGCGTGGCAATCACCGATCCAATCCGTGGTGTTTGTCCCGATTCTCGCTATTGTGCTTGGATGTGTGTTGTTGGGGATCAGTCGATTGGATATGCGGCCGTCGATTCAACGAGCGATGGGGATGACAGTTATCGCAATGATGGCGTTCTTTTTCGTGCTGCATACGGTGATTTTGCTCATTGGTGCGGGATATTCCATCTCGCTGCCACGTATTATCGTTGTTGCCATTGGGCTTTTGTTTGGTGCCCTTGGGCAAATCATGCGCGGTGTCGAGCCAAATGGGTTTATTGGGATTCGTACATACTGGACGCTTGCGAACCCAGTGGTATGGCATGAAAGCCATGAAATAGCGGCAAATGCTATGGCACTTGCCGCTGTCGTGTTGGTTGTATTGGCGATATTACCGGTTAGCGAACTATGGATCTTTATCGGACTGTTGGTCGTGATAATGATTTCTGTGGTGTGGCCAATGATCTATGCCTACCGACGATTTCATCAACTCAGCGACGGAAAGTAGCCTGTATGCCGTGTCGTGTGAGTAGCGATTTGGCGATTTTGGCCACTACCGTGTAGGCTGGGTCAAAGACATTCCCGATGTTGTATTCTATTGCCTGACTCATGAGTACCGCAGCGGTGGAGCTGTCTGCGCCACACTCAATTAATAAGCGATGCATTTCGCTGGTGGCATGTTGGAGTGCTTGATCGAGTGGTCGTGCATTGCCCACCGTATAGAGGTGTGTCGCATCTTCTGCTCGTGGCCATGTGATACGGGACATCGTCGCTTTGGTGAAATGCGCGGTCAATGCCACTGCTGATTCAACGCCCGTCCCACCGATTTCGCCACAACCCTGTACGAGATGCCCATCTCCAGCAAAAAAGAGGGCACCGTTGACGGCCACCGGTAGGTAGATTGTGCACCCTTCGGTGAAACCCTTGTAATCCATGTTGCCGCCATATGGTCCTGACGTGGCAGTGGATATTGCCTCGCCCCGTGCTGGTGCCACGCCAAAGCACCCAATCATCGGTGCATAATCGACTGTAACACGTTTTCCGTGTGTGGCTCGGCTCACTACAGATTTGCCATCTGCTGATAAATCCCAATATTCCTTGGGTAATTTGGTGCCTGGTAAAAACGGCAGCTGATGAATGTACTCTGGGTCAACTACATTACCCGCGAGAGTGGGATAACTCCATCCGTGATTCCGTAGTGGTGTAATGGCGTGAATCGTGACGGCCAGAACATCACCAGGAGCGAGGCCGTTAATTGCAATAGGGCCACTCATTGGATTTCCAGATGGAGTGACTTGGACATCGTGTCCATCGTAGCCGTGGGCATCAACGCACGCAATGGTGACGGTATCATCACATTCGATGGTGAGTGCAATAGGATGTGTGCCGATAGTTCGGAAATATTCTGTCGGTTGAAAGGTGTGGTGCATCGTTGCTCCTTTTGACACTTCGTAGACGCAGGCATATACTAGTATACATGGACGACGACGCACATATATGCCAGTTGAATAGTTGCTGACGACTTCTTGTCATCCCTGGATTGCCAGATGTGTCATGAAGTACAGTCTGGTACGATCTGAGGTGAGACATGCTTTTTGTGTCACAACTGATGCACTGTCCTGTGCATGCCCGCGACGGGAGTGAAGTCGGACGCATCCACGATGTGATTGTACGCATCGACCATCGGCAATATCCGCCCATAGCGGGGATTGTCGTGATTGATGGTCGGCGTACATTTTTTATCCCCTCAACCCATATCGCAGAGTTTAGTGAACGCGCGATTCAACTCAATACCACCAATGTGAACGTGCAGCGCTTTGTCCGCCGTGATGGAGAAGTGCTCCTCAACAAAGACGTCCTCGACCATCAAATCATTGATATCAATGGTAGGCGCATCGTCCGTGTCAACGATATTCAACTCGCGCTCATCGAACACGAATATTGTGTTGTCGGCGTGGATGTCAGTCCACAAGCATTGATTCGGCGCATTTTGCCACGTGCTTTATCGCCACAAATCGTTGGTCGTCAGGTGATTAGTTGGGCCGACGCACAATATCTTGCAAGTGCTGCGCCGGTGCAACTCAAGGTGTCGTACAATCGCCTCGCCGAACTCGGTGCAGTAGATTTAGCCCGTATTGTAGATGCATTATCCCTGCGCGAAAGTGCGGAAATTGTGGCTGCACTCGATGATGAAACAGCGGCCGAAACGCTCGAAGAAGTGTCGGATGAGCGGTTGGTCGATTTGCTCGAAGATATGGATCAAGAGCGTGCTGCGGATATCCTTGAAGAAATGACACCCAACGCGGCTGCAGACCTCCTCGAAGATCTCGATGCCGATGTGGCGCAGCAGCTCTTGGCACGTATGGAACCCGAAGAAGCACAGGACGTCAAAGACCTCCTGGCATACGACGAGGACAGTGCGGGTCGTACGATGACGACCGATCTCGTCCTTGCATACGCAGATGACAATGTGCAAAGTGTTATTGATGGCTTGCGTGCGCGCAACGAACTGCCAGAGCCGCTTACGGAAATCTATGTAATCGAGCACAACGACACCGATACCGATTCCCAAGATGTCAAATTAGTCGGTATTGTGCGTTTACCAAAGCTCCTGGTCAGTGCGGGCGAATTACCCCTTGCAGATATTGTCGAAGAGGTCCCATGCATCTATGCGACGGACCATGCTGACGAAGCGGCGCGCGTACTCGGTGAATACAATTTGACGGCTGTCCCTGTGATAGACGAAAACGGTTCATTAATTGGCGCCGTGAGTGTGGATGATGCACTTGCGCAGTTGCTACCCGATATTTGGCATCGTCGTGGTTCACGGAATTTCGGTTAATTCTTTGGAGAATCTCTCATGTCGCTAGAGCGTCCTACTCCACCAAACAAACTCGTGCGCGGCGTACGGCGACGCTGGTGGCCCTATATTGCTGCGATCGGCCCCGGCGTATTGGCCGCAAGTGCTGGGAACGATGCCGGTGGAATAGCCACATATGCCTCTGCGGGTGCGTCATATGGGTATTCGCTGCTCTGGGTCATGGTGTTGATTACGGTTGCTGTCGCAGTCGTGCAGGAAATGTCTGCAAGACTCGGCGCAGTCACGGGCAAAGGGTTTGCAGACCTCGTCCGTGAGAATTTCCCAATACGTGTGACAACATTTGTGATGCTGACGTTGCTCATGGCTAATGTAGGCATCATTATTTCTGAATTTGTCGGTATTGCAGCTGCCGCAGAATTGTTTGGCATTAGTAAGTATGTTGCTGTGCCACTTGCGGCATTTGTCATGTGGTTCGTGATTACGCGTGGGAATTATAATCGTATTGAGCAATTTTTGTTGGTATTGAGTGCTGTATTTATTTCATACATTGTCTCGGTATTTATCGTTCATCCTACCCCACATGACATCTTGACTGGGCTGACACCACAAATCCGGCTGGACAGCGACTATCTCAAAATCATTGTTGCGATGGTCGGTACCACTATCTCGCCGTATATGCAGCTCTATGTCCAGTCATCTGTTGTGGAAAAAGGGCTCAGCATGAATGAGTATCGCTATACCCGATTTGATGTCATTATTGGCACAATATTGGCTGGACTCATTGCGGCGTGTATTATCATTGCGACCGCAACCACACTGTATCCGCAGGGCATTACCATTGAAACTGCGGCCGATGCAGCACAGGCACTGCAACCGATTGCGGGCGAATACGCCACATTGTTATTTGGGGTTGGTTTATTGGGGGCATCGTTGCTCGCTGCTGGGATATTGCCTTTATCGACGACATACATGCTGAGCGAATCATTGGGGTTCGAACGCGGTGTATCGCGTTCATGGAATGAGGCGCCAGTGTTTATGGGCGTGTTCACCGTCCTCATTGTATTTGGCGCGGTGATTGCACTTATTCCAGGTTTGCCACTCATCGAAGTACTAGTTGGCGTGTATGTCCTCAATGGAATGCTATTGCCCATTGAACTGATCGCCATTGTCATGCTCATCAACAATAAAGAACTGATGGGCGAACATGTAAATTCCAAGCTACATTCGGTGGTGGTCTGGGGAATTGTGGCGGTTGTGAGTATTCTTTCCGTCGTATACATTTTGTGGGAAATAATCGATTGGATACGCGGCTGAACAGCGTTCAGCCGCGTTTACGTTAGATACTACGGTTCCATCGTGTCTGCACAACGTGGTCCTGTATCAGTCCAGTCTGGCATTGATTGCAGTGTAACTTGTGGGAGAACATGCATGTCGTGGTCAACACTGATTTGACAGCTGAGGCGGTATTCGCCTAGGTAGCCCTTTTCTGTGAGTTTGGCCAATTCTGCGTCACTCATGGTGGTTGGTTCGCCGCTGACAAAGCGTACACGGCACGTGGTGCAGCGTGATTTACCGCCACAACGATGGCCGATAGCGATACCGGCGTCCTCGATCGCGTTTACGAGTCGCGTCCCCTGTGCAACGGTGAATTGTCTGTCGTCGATTTTTACGATTGGCATACATTACCCTTTCTGTGACTGGCGAATGAGTGGCAAATACACAAGCAGTGCAATACATCCTAACACGAATGGAATTGTGAATGCCCATTGGTATCCATGAACCGCATAGTGACCCAACGTGTTTTTTCCAAATGCGTTGATGACAAGACCCATCGACCATTGCAAAATCCAGCCACCAAGAAAGCCAAATATATTCAGTGCAGTGGCTGCACGGCCGCTCATACTATCGGCAAACAGCGTTCGAACTTGTGGCAGCATGATGACATTAAACGATGCAAAAAATCCAAATGCACCATAGACCATCGCGAGAATCATGGTTGTCGCAGGAATTGGTATGAACACGAAGTATGCGAGTGCTACGAGTGTTCCCACTTGAGCGGCGACTATCACGTAGACAACACCAAATCGGTCTGCCAAGAAACCACTGACTCCATACCCTAGGACTGCGCCAATCCCCAAGGTCAAAAGGAGCGTGCCGACGTCGTTCCGTGAAGATTGGGCAACATCGAACGCAAAAGGTCCTGCCCACAACGTTTGTACTGCTAGCATCGTGCCGAGCATCGTGAAATAGAGCGGCGCCATGCGTGCAAATGTCCCGTTTGTATATATTGCGCCAAACCCCGCAAACAGTGGTGAGTTCGGTCGGTTGACGGTTGCCGCTTGTGCCGAATCATGCCCGATGCTGCGAACCACAATAGCGATTCCAGCGATTATTGGGGCACTCGTCAGAAAAATACTGCGCCAGCCGTATGTTGCGGCAAAATAGGCCATTGGTGACGTGGAAAGGAGTCCGCCACATGCGCCGATAGCAACCATGATGCTTGTCATTGTGGCAAGTTGTGACTTGGGGACCCAATTGCCAAACGTTTTGACGGCACCCATCAAGCCGCCTGCAGTTCCAATTCCGATTAACGTCCGTCCAATGGCGAGTGGCCAGAAACTCGTCGCCGTTGCAAAGAGCACACATCCAATGACGGTGGGTATCATCAACAACGGGATGACGGTGCGCGATCCATAACGGTCGAGTGCCGCCCCAAGTGGGAGTTGCATCAACGAGAACGACATGTAGTACATACTTGTCATAAGACCAAGTTGATCAGCGTTCAGCACGATTTCTTTCATCAAGTCATTCGAAATTACCGCATTTGCTGCACGCAAAAACGAAGCAACCATGTACGCGAGTGCAAAGGCAACAAAGACATAGCGAAAGCGCATCAATTAGTCCTTCTGCGGTTCTGGGACGACACCCATACATTCGATTGCATCCGTCTCGCTCTCGATTTGTTGACTGATAATTTGGCCATTCGTGGATATTGCACACCCGATGGTGCCAGTTCCACGATTGACGACGCGTAGATATAAATCACGGCCATATACGGCGCGAAAACTAAATCGCCACGGTGGGGTGCCACTGCGTGTATCGCGATACGCTAAATCGTTCAGGTACTGAATTTCCACTGCGGGTGAACTGCCCGTGACTTGATATTCGATACGTGTGCTGTGCGTGCTCAAATCGGGTGCTTGTTGTTGTGATTTGTAGATGTTGCCAAATATGCCAACAGAAAGTGCCAGCACCCCCAACACAATCGCCATCATCCGTGCACGTCGTTTACCCGTCGCAACATGGGTGCTTTCATCGAATTGTTGCATGTTTCCTCGTATACTAGAATGAATCGAATCGGTCAAGACGCAACACGAGAGTTCAGTATAATAGCAGTATGAGTCCACGTCAGAAAGAGCCGATCACATACGAGCATGCACTTCTCGGATTTCTTGTTGAAAACCCGATGCATGCATATGCACTTCATGTTGCCCTCGAGCAGTCCCCACTCGGCGCGGTGTGGCACCTCAAGCAAAGTGCCTGCTATGCCATGATAGCACGCCTAGCAGAAGAAGATATGCTCGATACCGGCAGTGAAGATGACGCGCGTGGCAAACGAGTATTGACCATCACTCCCCACGGGTATGCGTGCTTTCGCCAATGGTGCGTTACGCCGGTGCCGCATCCGCGTGACATGCGTATCGAATTCCTTGCAAAACTCTTCTTTGCAACCTGTATTTCTCCCGCAGAACGCCGGACACTCATCGTTGCCCAACAACAGCAAATTGCGCATTGGTATCCCAAATCTATGACTTCACATTGGTTTCATCACGAGGTGTTGTCATATCGGCGCGGACACATTGATGCGATTGCAGCCTGGCTCGTGCAACTTATCGATCATCCTGATGAACTATAATCAATTGAGGAAGATTGAGAGGGAGTTGCATGAATACTTTTACCCCGTCTGATGAACGTTTTGCGTTTTCTTCACGTGCGCGCTTCTTTGATTCATTCCCAGAAGCTGTGCTCGATTTGCCGGATGAAAACGCACATACCATATCACTTGCCTATGGTGATGCCGATCCTGCGCTTTTCCCGGTGAACGATATTGTGTCCGCGATGCACGATATGCTACAAACCCGCGTCGACCAAACACTGAACTATGCGCCACCTGAACGTGCATTGCTGGAATTAGTGCAAGCACGTATGAGTAGACATAATGTTAATATTGATTTATCACAAATTATTCTAACAAACGGATCAATGCAGTTAATTGCGTTGCTTCCACACATATTGTGTGATTCTGGTGATGCGATTATTGTCGAAGGTCCGACATTTCTCGGAACTGTGGAAACATTCATGAATTATGGGCTACGTATTGAAACGGTGCCCGTTCGCGATGATGGGATGGATCTCGATATCCTCGAATCGACCCTTGCACGACTCAAGCGTGAAGGAGTCCCTGTTAAATTCATCTACACCATTCCGACATTCCAAAATCCCACCGGTACACTCATGCCATTGGCCAATCGCTTACGGCTGCTCGCACTTGCCAAAGCCTACAATGTCCTTATCGTCGAAGATGACGCATATTGTGATTTGCATTTTGGCAATGAAACCCCCGCAAAATTGATTGCACTTGATGAATACGAAAGTGTGCTCTATGTCGGTACGTTTTCGAAAATTCTGGCACCAGGAGTGCGTATGGCGTGGGCCTGTGGGCCACAGGCGATCATCAAACGACTCCAGAAATTCAAGTCTGAAGGGAGCAATGGTCCATTCATGACGAGACTTGTCGCGCAGATTTCTGCTGATGGGTGGTTGGATCGACATATTGGGCTGCTCAACGAATGCTATGCGCAGAAATGTGCCACTATGCTAACGGCCATACGCACCCATTTACCACACGATATCCGTTATGTGATTCCCCAAGGTGGTTTTTTTGTATACATCTATTTGCCAGACGATTTACCGACTGTGCAACTCTTGCCTGCGGCGATTGCACGTGGAGTGTCATTTTTGCCGGGTACGACGTGCTATGCAAATGGGCAAGGGACACATGAGATGCGCTTGGCGTTTAGTTATCAGTCTGCAGAGCGCATTGCGCACGGTATTGCACTGCTTGGCGACGCGATGCGGGCGGTACGATCTGGCACGGCATAGTCGGTGAATTCTGATACAATATCTGCATCGTCCGCAGAAAGGAAAGAGTCAATGAGTACTGGAGCGAGCTTGTCCCTTGATGCACTGTTTTCAACGCGTGCAAAGGCGTTTCGTGAAGGACCAGATTGGGCACCAGAACCGGAAGGGACTATCAGTTTATCATATGGATTTGCTGACCCCGAACATTTTCCTGTCAACGAGATTATAGAAGCCACGGCCGAAGTACTCAACGAAGATGTAAATGGTGCGTTGAATTACGGTCCAACCTATCCTGGTCTCGTCAAGCTGGTCGTAGATCGCCTCAAATCACGAGGTGTGGCCAATATTTCGCCGGCGAATATTATGATTTCATATGGCTCGAGCCAGATTCTTGCGCTCTTGCCCCAAATCATGGTAGATCCTGGTGATGTGGTAATTGTCGAAGGACCATGTTTCATGGGGGCTGTTCGATCATTCCAAGAAGCTGGCGCCAAAATTGAAACGGTGACGGTGCGTGAAGACGGCATGGATATCGATGCGCTCGCGACCATGTTGGCAGACATGGCAGCCAACGGTATTCGCCCTAAGTTCATTTACACGACGCCAACCTATCAAAATCCAACGGGCACACTAATGCCGCTTGCCAATCGCAAGCGGTTGGTGGCACTCGCAGCGCAATATGGTGTCTTAATTCTCGAAGATGATGCTTATGGTGATTTGCGATTCGAAGGTGAACCACTTCCCAAGCTGATTGCCCTCGATACCGCTGGCTGGGTGCTCAACTGCGGGACATTTTCCAAGATTTTGGCTCCTGGTGTGCGTATGGCATGGGCATGTGGTCCAGAGGCCATTATCAAGCGCCTGCAGAAGTTCAAGGTTGAGGGCTCGAGTGGGCCATTCTTGACGCGAATGGTCGAGCGCTTTGCCTCAGACGGCAAGCTTGATGCACATATTGCGGAACTAAATACCAACTACAAGCACAAACGTGACGTGATGCTCAATGCGATCAAGCACGAACTTCCTGCAGATGTGAAGTATACCGTACCACACGGTGGCTTCTTTATCTATCTGTATTTGCCTGCAGACATGCCTGCCGCAGATGTATTGGCCAAAGGCCGCGAATTTGGAGTCACGGCACTCTCAGGTGTCGGCTGTTATGCCAATGGTCAAGGTGCCTACGAACTGCGTCTCGCCTTTAGTTACCAACCCGAGGCCAAGTTAGTCGAAGGCATCCGTCGGCTCGGTCTTGCCATGAAAGCGGTTCGCACACAATAATGACGCAACAGGCAACAGTATCCGGATACGTCAATGCAATGGTGCATCGGGTCGAGCGAATCATGCTCGGCCCGATGCGTAGTGATGTGCGCTACAACGTTTGGGTCGAAACAATCGCCGCCGTGTTGTTCGGCATATTTTGGGCCGTGATTGTCGGATTCATGCCGGTCGTATTGCGCAAGATGGGTGCAACAGAAACGCACTTGTCGATTTATGTGGTATTCATGTCGCTCGGACTGCTTTTTACCCCCATTACCGCGCTCGTGTTTCAACGCTACAACATCATCAAGGTGTCAACGTGGATTTGGGTGGTGGGACGCAGTGTGTTTTTGTTCACCCCATTTGTGGCGCATGACGTTAATTTGTTCATGATCTGTCTGGGAATTTTCTGGATCTGTGAAACGGTGCCATCGCCGGGATATGTGCGCTTGCTTGCGCAACTCTATCCAGACGAATTGCGCGGCAGAATTATGAGTTTTGTGCGCATCGGTATGACGTTGGTCATTTTGCTCATGACACCCGTTGCCGGCTGGTTGCTGGACAATTTCAGCTATGTCTATATCTTGCCATGTATGAGTGTGATTGGATGGCTCGCATCTGCCGTCTTTGCGCGCTTGAAAGTGGTGCAGCAGCTACCGGAAGCAAGTAGCACCGAACACACGGCAAGTGCGCGACCTCCACTCCGCCAAATGCTCAAGGAAATCATGAAGAATCGTGCATTCATGGTCTTTCTTGCACTCAATACGTTGTTTGGCTGTGGCACGCTGATTGGTGCGCCACTCTATGCCGTCGTGCAGGTCAATCGCCTTGATTTGAACTACACCCAGGTTGGGTACCTCAATCTTGTGCAGTCGATTACCTGGCTACTTGGATTTTTCTTTTGGGGGCGCATTACCGATCGGCGTGGACCGATTTGGGTCCTCGTCATCAGTATGCTGTGTGGCGCCATGTTGCCGTTCGGATTCATGGTGGCGCAGTCGATTTGGTGGCTCATACCCGCTTTTGTCGGACAAGGATTACTGCTCGGCGGGTTTGATTTGGGCTTCACGAATACAGCAATTGCCATTGCCGATCGTAAACGGCTGGAGATCTATTTTGCTGCTGTGCATATGATATCCGGTGCCCGAGGAATTCTGGTGCCACTCCTGACACCGTTGCTGATTGCTGCCCATGTCAGTGAAACGTTGATTTTTGCAATTGGTGGTATATTAGTCGTCGTCTCGGCTGGAATGGCCTATTGGATACGCATTCCAAAGGATCCGTTACCGCATACTGCGCTATCAGAGTGAGGTGAGTTGTGAGTCTTGTTGATGATGTCCGAGTCAAGGAAATGGGTGCAATGCCTTCTCCACGCGAATTAAAACAAAAATACCCACTTTCGGCACAAATGATGACGACGGTCTATGAATCGCGGCAACTTATTCGCAGAATCATAAACGGCGATGATCCGCGACTGCTCGTTGTAATTGGACCGTGTTCAATTCACGATATGGATGCTGCGCATGAATATGCCCGGCGCTTGGCAGAAACATCGGCGCGCATGCGTGATCGCATGCTGATTGTGATGCGCGTCTATCTCGAAAAACCACGTACCACCGTTGGGTGGCGCGGTCTGATTAATGATCCACATCTCGATGGGTCATTTGACATGGGTGCAGGGCTTGAAATTGCACGGTCGCTCTTGGGGAGTATTACGGCACTCGGCTTGCCGACGGCGACCGAAATGCTCGACCCAATTAGTGCACAATATACTTCGGATCTCGTCGTATTAGCCGCCATTGGAGCCAGAACGACTGAATCACAAATGCATCGCGCCCTTGCGAGTGGGCTCTCTATGCCCGTTGGCTTTAAAAACGGCACAGATGGGTCAATCGATGTTGCGGTACATGCCTGTATTTCGGCTGCGGCACCGCACAGCTTCTTGGGGATTACCCAAGATGGCCAAGGGGCCGTGGTGAAGACGGCCGGCAATCCCGATGGTTTCGTGATTTTGCGTGGTAGTCGACAAGGACCGAACTTTGATGTGACGAGTGTGCAAAAGAGTATCGACCTGATGCGCGCTGCAAAAATTGCTCCTGCGGTGATGATTGATTGCAGTCATGCAAATTCAGGATCAGACCATCGTCGCCAACGTGCAGTATGGCGCGCCGGACTTGAATTGCGTGCACAAGGAATCCGTGAAGTTATCGGGATGATGGTAGAGAGTAATCTCGTTGAAGGCAAACAAAGCATCCCCACAGAGCGCACCCAACTTCAGTACGGCGTATCGGTGACCGATGCATGTGTGGGCTGGGATGAAACTGTTGCCATGCTCGAGGAGGTCTATCATGACGTACGTCCTGCCTGATGTCCACGGCGGGCAAGCGGCGGCTGCCCAGGCCGATGCACATGATCCGATTGCACATTATCGCAACAAATTCGTGATTACTGACCCCGGCTTAGTCTATTTCGATGGAAATTCACTGGGGCGCATGCCACTCCAAACAGCCAATCATCTTCAGCACGTCATTCATCAAGAATGGGGTGATGGACTGATTCGCGGTTGGGGACGTGGCTGGTACGACGCCCCCAGCCGTGTGGGTGATGCCATTGGGCGCCTTGTTGGTGCAGCCCCAGGGCAAGTGCTGGCGTGTGATTCGACGTCCGTCAATTTGTATAAAGTGGTCATGGCTGCGCTAGCTGCCCGGCCTGATCGACACGAAATTGTCAGTGACGCATTGAACTTTCCATCAGACTTGTATATCATTCAAGGGGCAATCGCCCAATTCGGCAATCGCCACACGTTGAAATTAGTTGAATCACGTGATCATGAAATCACCGTGGATGCAAACGACCTGCAGTCCCTTATCACGCCCAACACTGCGGTCGTCGTGCTCTCGCATGTTACATTTAAAAGCGGTTTTATTTATGATATGCAGGCAATCACGGCACACGCACACGCCATGGGGGCATTGGTCATCTGGGATTTGAGTCATTCAGCCGGTGCGGTACCCATGGAGCTCGATGCATGGCAAGTTGATTTCGCTGTGGGGTGCTGTTACAAGTTTCTCAATGGGGGACCGGGAGCGCCCGCATTTTTGTATGTACATCGTGCCATCCAGGAGCAGGTCACATCACCAATCTGGGGCTGGTTTGGCCAGAAAGCGCCATTTGCCTTTGATTTGCAGTACGAGCCGGCGCCAGGACTCGCACGATTTTTGGCTGGGACACCACCCATGCTTGCGCTCTCGGCCGTCGAGTCATCCGTGCAGATGCTTGTGGAGGTGGGTATTCCGGCGATTCGTGCCAAATCGACGGCATTGACGGAGTACATGATTGCATTGTACGATCACCACCTATCCGGCTTTGGATTCACACTTGGGAGCCCACGCGATGCGCGCATTCGCGGCTCGCATGTGAGTATTCGTCATCCACATGGCTATCAAATCAATCAAGCACTGATTGAAGAGATGAACGTCATTCCGGATTTCCGTGAGCCCGATAATCTGCGGCTTGGATTAAGCCCCCTCACCACATCGTTTGACGAAATTTGGCAAGGGGTGACGCGGATCGCCACGGTGATGGAACAGGCACGCTACCAGAAATATCCAGCCACACGGAAAGCGGTTACCTAGCGCTTCTGGATAACACAGATTTGCGCCCGCCGACCAAGGATGACCACCGTATGCGTCACATCCATGTACATGCCGCTGGTGCGCTCGCGTGATGGCGCGCATATCGCTGCTGAGCAGCACAGCGCGTGCGCCAAGCGTCATCACGCGGCGGAGCTCTTTGACTACCGCAGGATACAGGCGTCTGTTCTCTTCTGGTGTACTGATTTGCACGCCAAATGGCAGGTTACAGGTCACTGCGGTCACTGATTGTTCGTCGAGGGGGAGTTGTCGTGCATCCCACTCTGACACTGATATTGGCTTGTAGCGACTGCCAATATTTGCTTCTGCTTGTGCCACAGCCTCTGGACTGATGTCGCCACCGATTAATTGTGCATAGCGACTATGCAGGGCGCGTTCGATGAGTGTTGTCCCCGCGCCACACATGGGATCGAGGAATACATCGGTGGGCTTCGGTTTGGTGAGGAGCACCAGCGCTGCGGCCGCCGTCGGTCGGAGTGATGCGGCGATATGGTTGATTTTGTAGGTACGATGGCGCATGGTCTCGTCGCTCAGGCGCAACGTGACAAATGCTTCGTCTGCAATTTGTGTCACCCAAAACTCTAATCCATCTTCACTTTCACGCCAGCGGAAATCGCCGCGCTGCAGGATGGCTTTTTCTATGGTATCCTGCAAATCCACGCGCCGATACGGCATTTCTCCCTGCTGACGGGCGACCACACGGAAGCGGAGCTTTCCTTCACCGCCACGTTTGGGATACAGTGCACGAACAGTATTCGTCGCAGACGTGATAATCGGCGTTGTCAGTATTTTGTCGCGGATTATCTTGAGTGCTTGGTATTTGGGCGGCAATTGCGTGAAATGATGGATGAGGAGAAACACGTCATCCACCGTCCGTAGCGCGCGCAAATCAGCGACATCGCCATCGTAGCTCATCAGCGTTAATCCGTTGCGCCCTGCGTGAGTGACATGGTCGCTGACCACCGCTGTACCTGGCAACGACTTGAGTTCTTCTTTGACTATGACATCAAAACCCGGAAGGGTGTGCAGAATATACATCGGGGCGTGTTTCATTGTACTCCTCGTCTCCGTACTGTCAGAATCAATACGGTAGTTATGCGGTTGACTGTGATTCTTCAACGCGAATTGGGTAGACATAAAATAATAATGCACCTAATCCGCGCATCACACCAAGGACTATCACGACTGCTGGTGCGCCAAGCCAGTCAATCAATGGAGCAACAGCTAAACTGCTTACAAATAAGCCAGCATTCATGACCGTTACGAACAAACCCATCGCAAGTGCACGGCGTTGTGGTGAACACACTTGCAACAACAAATTGAAGTGACTAATATCTATTCCCGGATTAATCATGCCAATAATGAGTGAAAAAATAAGAATGGCCGTTAAGTTTGGCACAAGTCCAATAGCGAAATAGTAGAGACAGCTACATAACGCAGCGACAGTCAATATCGGCCGGAACCCATATTTGTCCATTAACTTCGGCCAAAATAAATTGCCCAAAATTGCGCCACCGTTGGTGATGGCAAACCAAATACCCAGCCATGCATCATCAGCACCAAGGGTCCGCACGAAGTAAATCGGTTGAAAAGGAATGGCTGCCCACGCGGCGAGATTAAAAATGAGCGTGTTCACGGTGATGGCCCGATATGGCTGACTTTCTGTCAAGAGCGACCAAATGCCCCGCCACGAACGATCTACATGCACACTTGTGTCGATAACGGTGTCAGGAATTTCCAATTTGGATACATAGTACGACGAGAGCATGCTGGTAATGATTGCGACTGCGAATATGATTTGGTAGTTATGGAAGTTTGCATCGGTGTGGAGATAATCGAGGAGACGGCCAAACCCATACGTGGCTACCATCATCGTCGCTCCAAGCGTCACGTTGCGTGCGGAGAATAAGCGTGCCCGCCGCTGGATGGGAATGATGTCGGCAAACATCGGCAGCCACCCCGCATTGAAGAGGGCGATTGGGACATTTGCGACGAGGAGGATGATAACCACTGCTTCGGCACGATATGCGGGCAACCACGGCACAAATACGAGTAGTGCATTCAACCCACGGGCTGCATAGATGCTGGCAAACATCCATGGCTTTCGTTTGGATGTACGCTCCATGAGCGCGGCAAACGGAATCGTGGTTACGGCGTTGACCACTGCAGCTGCCGAGGTTATCAGGCTCACGATGAAATTCGAACCACCGAGGCGAATAACGAACGCCGCAGCAAACGAATACGCTGCAGCCGCAATCGCTGCCCAAAATAACTCAATGACGAGAAGCGAAATGTTGCGGTCGACCGATTGTTGTTGCATAGTACCCCGTGTGTGCGTGACATATCTATCATACCGCATTCATTGCCATGTATGTACTCTTCTTTAGGGTATACTAGCAGTGATTTACCAATGAATGAGCGTATATGCCTACAGCGACATGGTGGAATCTCGAGAGTGACAAACGCACCCACATACTCACACGCGCACTTGCTGAATTTGCCCATGCGCCCTATGAAGATGCATCCCTAACTGCCATCGTGACGGACCTTGGGATTGCCAAAGGGAGCATGTATCAATATTTTACGGATAAGCGTGAACTGTATACCTATGTATTACAGTACGCGCATGAGCAACTCGCACATGAAGTATCCCTCCGTATGCCACTCGACGTCTATCAGCATGGCGATCTTTTTATGATTATCGACAGTTATTTTACGGCATTGTACGATATTCAACAGGTCTACCCCTTGGTGTCCCAATGCATTGCGCGGTCAATGCGTGCCGCACCACCGAACGATGCAATCGCACATACGTTCATGGCACGCTATCACGACGTACTCCTTGATTCGATCGTGACAAATGCACACCATAATCGTTCGATACGCAGTGATATTGATCATTCTATTGTGATGTATGTGCTCCAGTTGATCCGTAACGACATACTGTATAATTCACCACTTACCCTGCAGAGAGAGCACTTAGCGCGCATCGTGCTCGTGCTCGATCAAGGCCTTCGTTATCGTATACGATGAGGGATGGTATGCCGAATACTCCCACACATGACTTTCTCACAATAGCGACAAGCCTCGTCATGACCCCTGCACTGTTTTCAATGCTTCGGGTCTCTGAGGTGCCACAGACGTCTTCAGTGCTTGCGGTGAGTGTAATTTGTGTTGCGCATAACGTGTCAGGAATGCTTTTCTCCCCTGATTTGGATTTGGATTCGCGCATCCACCAACGCTGGGGGATTCTCCTGTTTATCTGGAAACCGTATAAGTGGGTCATCCCACATCGCCATTTTTGGAGTCACGGCCTCGTCTTACCACCATTGATTCGTCTCGGGTACTTCTTTTTCATGATTATTGCACTATTGTTTGTCGTCGAAACGGGTCTCCGACTCAGCGGAGTCCCGCTCCCTACATGGCACGCAACGCTTGCACAAGCATGTCTCGACTGGTTTGTGACAAACCCTGTGGTAACCGTCTGTATGGCATTCGGATTTGTGACTGGTGGCGCAGTTCACTCAGTTGCAGATTGGTTCGTATCTGGTGGAAAAAAACTGCTACGAGTGCTTTTTTCACCGCGTTCGCGGGTGTCTCGGAAAGCACTCGTAGCACCGATTGATTGGTTATTCAATCCGTTTAGCGATTCCCATCCACGCCACTACTGACGATGGGAATTTCGTAAATGTGGCTTATTGCGCTTTCATCACCACGTGGCAGGAAACCGAATCGTGTATTGATGTGGAGCATGCTCGCATTGTGTGATTCTACCCAGGTACGGACTTCTCGCGCAGGAATCTGCGCTGCAATTTCGAGTGCTGCGTATTTGACATGCTGGCCAATCCCGAGCCCACGGTATGCTGGTACCACACCGGTTGCATGTTGCCACACCGTTTCACCGTCATCTTCGACATGGAGAATCGATTCGGCAACATATTGCCCATCGATCACGCCGATGACATAATGTTTGGGGTCAACGTATTCCCCGATCAGGCGCCGAAACTTTGCCAGCGTGACTACCGGTTCATCGGGGAGCGGTACTTCGTGCGATATTGCCGCATGTAATGTGCATGCGCGTTCGAGTGCGTCACTATCGCGTTCAAGCAATTCTGCTAACGTGTGAAACGTGATCCCGCTTGGGCATGCTGGTAATGCGACCGGACAGAGTGGTGCGTATTTGACATAAATTTGCTCTGTACCAATGCGTGTATACCTTAGTGTATTGGGCAGTGGTGTGCTGTCACTGGGATGGGCCATTGTTTGTAGAGAGCGTGCACCCGCACTTTTTGCCCATCGTTGGATGCTGTCCCAGAGTGCATTTACCGCAGACGGTGGGGCATCTGGCATCATGCGTACTTGGACCCAAAAGGTGTAACTCGCGATACGCCATGTGGGTCGAAAACACACTGCCACACCAACGGGATTAGCGCGTTCGCCAATTATCCAGCGTCGAAGTGGGATACCTGCATCATGAAATTCGGCATCAAATTGGATGATTTCTTGGGGTGAACTGTACTCGTAATTACATAAAATTGCTTTTGGGGTAGCAGCGATGACCTGCGCGTGAATGGCAGCGTCAGCCTCGGTGCGCACTACGGTCACGTAATCGTGCGCTGGTGGCGAGATACTCATATAACACTCTTTCACTCGAGGACATTGTGTAGGCCGCTCCCGTCCGCCGACAACGGAGTCACCGTCACGTGCGGGAACCAACCACAGTGGTTGGGCTCATACACACAATACCCTCACGAATCCTCTATAATTCTATCAGGTATTTCACCGTTTGTATAGTCACCACTATGATAGATGCTGTTTCACTTGAAGTCTACCGCCACCGATTGAGTGCAATTGCCGATGAAATGGGGGCAGCGCTCGAGCGCAGCGCCTTTTCTGCGAACATTCAAGAACGGCGCGACTATTCATGTGCACTCTTTGATGAATATGGCCAAATGGTCGCGCAGGCTGCCCATATCCCTGTCCATCTCGGTGCGATGCCGCGGAGTGTTGATGCCGCAATATCCGCATGTGCCCCCCTCGTCCCTGGCGATGTCGTATTGCTCAATGATCCCGCTGCGGGTGGGACCCATCTTCCGGATTTTACGACGGTTGCACCTATCTATGTTGATGCGCAGCTCATTGGCTACAGTGCGACCCGTGCACATCATGCAGATGTTGGTGGGATATCACCAGGCTCAATGCCACTCAGCCAGTCGCTCTATCAAGAAGGTCTGATTATTCCACCACTGAAAATTGTGAGTGCCGGTCACATAAATGACGGCGTATTGGCCATTGTTGCACGGAATTCACGTACCCCATCGGAGCGAAGTGGTGATTTACATGCGCAGTTTGCATGCCATGCCATTGCCGAACAACGCATCACTGCGCTCTGTGAACGAGAAAGCCGTGAGCGTGTCCAGCACGCGATGCAGGCACTGATCGCATATGGTGAACAGCGCATGCGCGCCGTGTTACGCCGTATTCCACCGGGGACGTACAGTGCGCAGGAAGTGCTCGATCATGATGGGCTTGATAGCACACCCATTCGCATTCAAGTCACCCTGCATGTACACGATGATGAAATCCATGTTGATTTCTCTGGGACTGCTGATGCGTGTCGTGGGCCACTTAATGCACCACGCGCAGTCACCGAATCTGCAGTGCTCTATGCCTTGCGTACACTCGATGGCGATGATATGCCAGCAAGCGCAGGCACATATCGCCCCATCTCATGGACGATTCCCGCAGGATCACTGTTGAATCCCCCTGCGGGTGTTGCCGTCGCAGGGGGTAACGTGGAAACCTCACAACGCGTTGTTGACGTACTCTATCGTGCCCTTGCGCACGCAATTCCCCAGCTCATTCCTGCACAATCAGCGGGAACGATGAACAATTGGACAATGGGGGGGATGACGCGTACTGCGCATCCGTTTGCATACTATGAAACACTCGGAGGTGGCATGGGGGCACGCCCCACCCTTCCTGGACTATCCGCAGTGCAAACACATATGACCAATACCAGAAATACGCCAATTGAAATATTTGAACGGCTCTATCCGGTGCGCGTTCGCCAACTCGCGGTACGGAACCAGAGTGGGGGACGAGGGCTGCATTACGGCGGGAATGGACTCTGCAAGCATATTGAATTTCTTACTGCAGTTACCATAACATTACTGACTGAACGTCGCGTGTACGCGCCTGCAGGTGGTGCAGGTGGTGCTGACGGACTCAGTGGCCAAAACACTATTCTCTATCCAGATGGTACGGTGCGTGAATCGAGCAAAGGGACACACGATCTGCCTGCAGGGAGTGTCTTGCGTATAGACACCCCAGGTGGTGGGGGATATGGAGCGATATCATGAAATATCTCATGTCACTATGGGGACATCCTGACCGCTGGGCAATATGGTGGTTTGCGGTATACCTCATCGTCTATCCAGGTACACTGATCACGGTCTTACTTGGGCAAGTGCCTGCGAATGGTGCAATCTTTGGTGGTGTGCTCCTCGCCTTTCAAGGGATGAGCGTGGCGTGTTTGTTGTGGTCTCGCTTACAATCCAAATCGCTTTTCGTGATTGCCACAATTATGGTTGGGGCATTGTTAGTTGAATACGTGGGCGCGACGTATGACATCCCATTTGGGTCATACGATTACACAACACAGCTTGGCTGGCGTATTGCTGATACGGTGCCTGTGGTTATTCTGCTCGCTTGGCTCTTTTCCACCATAGGCACATGGATGTGTGCCTATGTGATCATCCCACAGGCACACCCATTCGTACGTGCTGCCCTTGCTGGATGTTTTATCGTTCTTTTTGACCTGCAAATCGAACCGGTTGCCACCATTGTCAATCAGTACTGGGTATGGGTAGATACGGGATGGTACTACGGCGTCCCATGGGTGAACTTCGTCGGCTGGTGGCTCACGGGTACCACCCTGGCCTTGTTGACCGATTCACGATTAATCCACTTATTCAACGCACACACTCACGTGTCGCGCATCCCGTTGTGGCATCTTGCACTCTGTATCGGGTTATTTATCGCAATGAACAGCGTGGCTGGTCACTGGCTTGCAGTGGCCATCTCCGTTGTATCACTTGTGGGGCTGTATGCATTCGTCTATTCACGCGTTCCACTGCGTGATGCGCATCGGTTGTAGTCCGACGATTTCATCCGTCGCGAGGATAAATGCGTCGATGTTGTCGTGTTGTGTCGCCTGCATATTATAGTAGTCAGTCGCAGTACTACTCGCGAGACAGAGATGCCCGTATGATGCCGCAGTACGTGTTAGTTGACTGATTTGATCCGATGTGCCGAAGTCAGGGCTCAGGTATACGGGATAGCGATTAAAGAGGCGCTCATCCGGATTGGTGGATACTGGAATATCGATGATTTGTGACGTATCTATCGTGTGGTTTATTGGCCAAACGGTATGGATTGTGGAGAGTTGCGCGCCCGGTAAGCGAATAGAAGAATGACTAAAGCCAGCGGCTTTGCAGCGTGCAAAAATTGTTTCATCCCCTGAGTACAGCCCAGTGCGTACCACACGCGGCGCGTATCCCATATAATCATAGAATAGTTCACGTGCACGAAGCAAAATGCGCATTTGGTCATCGGGGCTAAGGGCACCAAACGGCTTCTTTTCATTGAGTAATGGTGATTGATTCGGTGCCACCAGGACGCCAACTTCGCAACCACGTTCGGTAAATTCTTCGAGCATAGGGGCATGTGCACGCGTCGCCTCGGGGCTAGCGAATAACGTGGGGTAAAATCCTGCGCGTAGCATGCGATTTACAAACGCATCAATGGTGCGTCCGCTATGCTCCCAATCAGGTGGCGTCTCACGGGATAATCCCGCAGGAAGCAGATTCATTGTGACAAAGAGAGGGATCATGCAGCAACCTCCTCGCAAAGAAATCACGCAGTTCGATATGGTCGTTGTTGGTGGCGGCGTGAGTGCCGTTGCCGTTGCGCTCACGGCATGTGCACGCGGCTATCGTGTCGCAATCATCGAAGCCACGCACTGGCTTGGTGGGCAGATGACGAGTCAAGGTGTCTCGGCACTAGATGAACATAAATACATCGAAACCTGGCCTGGTAGTACGTCGTATGCTGCGCTGCGATTGGCCATACGTCAGCGTATGGCACAGCTGTATGGTATCACACCTGCCGACTTCTCATCATTTAATCCTGGCAATGCCTGGGTGAGCAATTTGTGCTTTTTCCCTAAAGTAGCTGCAACAGTCATCAGTGATCTACTTGATCCGTTTGTCTCAGACCAACTTCTCCAAGTCTACTACCGCACGACTGTACGCAAGTATCACTCTACCGATGCACGTGTTCACGCAGTGGATATCATACATGATGGTGTCGAAACGACGCTTTCTGCAGCGTTTTTTATCGACGCAAGTGACTCGGGTGACGTGCTCTGGCAGACAGGGCGTGCGTTTATTTCCGGTGCAGAGTCGTACGCAGATACTGGTGAAGCGTCCGCACCACAGGTTGCCCGGCCAAGTGAAGTACAAAGTTTTACGTATGGGTTAATTGTTGAATATTGTCCAGGGGAGAATCATCGTATTGCCAAACCAGAAGGCTACGAATCTCTCCGCGATCGACAACCATTCAGCCTCACACTGACGGGAAACGATGGTCAAGCGCGCCCGTTTCGTATGTTCAATGAAGGGCCAACAGGTCTGCCGTCGTTTTGGACCTACCGTCGATTATGGGATGGCACGCATACCACACCACATACGAATGACATCGCACTCATTAACTGGAATAGCAATGATTACCATCATGCGAGCATCATCGGGGTGTCGCAAGCGGACATAATTACTGTTCACGATGAAGCAAAGCGCTTGTCGTTGGCATTTCTGTATTGGTTGCAAACAGAAGTACCACGCGATGATGGTGGCTATGGTTATCCCGAGCTACGATTGCGCCCCGATTTGATGGGGAGTAATGATGGACTTTCGCTTGTCCCATATGTGCGTGAATCGCGACGCAGTAGTGGGCTGCAACGGATTATTGCTGAGGATATTCTGGTCGAAACACAACAGTATGCGCGTGCGCGCCATTGGCCAGATAGTGTGGGTGTTGGCTGGTACTTTATGGATTTACATCCAGCACCTGGGAACATGACGAGTATGTTTGCCCCGACACGACCGTTTCAGATTCCGATGGGGGCATTGATTCCCCCAGATTGTGAGAATTTACTCCTTGCGAACAAAACGATTGCAACAACGCATTTAAGCAATGGTGCGTATCGATTGCACCCAATTGAGTGGCAAATCGGCACAGCAGTCGCTCATATTGCCATACTATCACTGAATCGTCAGGTATCGCCTGCAGATATACATGCTAATTCAGCGCATATTGAAGCCGTGCAAGCGGAAATACTACAAGATGGCCAAGCACTTGCATGGGCAATCGATATTCCACCAAGCCATCCCGCCTACCGTACAACACAATGGCTGTTGGTATGGGGCGTTATCGCTGATGGCGATCGGGCACATCAGCTGCACATAAATCCAGATTTACCACTGTCAGAACGCGAAACAATGCGCTTACAGCATATTCTTGGTCTACGTAAGATTCCACTCGAGTTGCAACCACAGATGACATGGTTTGCAGTATGTAGCGCACTTGAGTCATATATGCCATAAACGGGCCGTGTTTCAATACAACATTAGGGAAGTAATGTTGCTTTGAAGTAATAATAGCATAGGTTTTGTCCTACAGGTATAATGTTGAGAGTAATGTACATGGAGAGTAATATGCGTCGCATTTATCGCATGCTTGTATTGATTGGGGTTCTATGGATTCTCATCAGCTGTGGCACACCAACAGAGCAGTCGTATCCAGCACCGTATCCATATCCGTATCCCACGCAATAGTTTCTACACTAACTTTGGTTCTCTGTTTGCTCTTGCTCGTAGGGTGTCAACAATACGCCCTCCCACAAGGCGAACTGCGCGACTGTGGGCCTACGATACGCTTGGACATCGTGTCCACACCTGCGCAACGTGCAAAAGGATTAATGGGGGTGTCGTCTCTTCCCGCGAACTATGGCATGCTGTTCGTCTTTCCGAACGACGGCAAACCAGTTTTTTGGATGCACGATACCCCGCATGCTCTCGACGTTGTCTATATGCGACATGATGGCACGATAACGCAAATAGAAGCCATGATCCCAAATACGGACACAGAACATCCATCGCAGCATGTGGTACGCTATGCGCTCGAAACACCACAAGGTTGGATGGCCAATCACGGGGTCAAAGTCGGTGATCGCTGTACGCTACAGCTGCCTACGCTGACCGTGGAGTAATCTGGTATGCGAGGCATACTTCATTTGGTGAATCAAACGGTCTGAATGGTGGTGACGCTACAAATCCAGCACGCTGTGCCACGGCCAATGATGCTGCATTGTTTTCGTCAATATATACATATATCGTATCAATATCGAGACAATCAGCACACAGCGAAATCAACGCTGGCAATACCTCGCGCATGTACCCGTGATTCCAAAATGCTTTCCAAATATCGTAACCAAGCTCGACGTGCCGTTTATGAGGATTATAATAGTGATATCCGCACGTACCAATGAATTCGTTGGTAGTGCGGTGAATCAGTTTCCAACGCATACGACGACCGTTGGTATGCTGATACATGCGTATAATTTCTGCTGCCTCTGCGACGCTGCATGGTGGCTCGCTGAAGTAACGGCACATGTCAGGATCAGAAAACTGACGATAGATTACGTCAATATCTGATTCCTCAAGGGGCAACCAATCGAATTGTGCAGTTGCATAGCGTAGTGGAACATCCATCAGGATAATCCGTGTAATGCCTCATGAATGTCGGCATAGCAGTAATCCACATATGATGGGATATCCCGTACTCTCCCGTGATGCAAGTATACGGTTGTCATACCTATTTTCTTTGCGGGTTCTAGATTATGTAATGTATCCTCAAAAAATGCAGTTTCGTGGGGAGGATGGCCAATTACTGCTATCGCCTTTTGATACGCTGTGATATCGGGTTTGGGTACAAAACCCATCGACCGTATATCAATAATCGGCATCTGCAATGCATCCAAGCCCAGCGCGTGCAACACACGGGTGGCGTGTTCGTGCGGGGAATTCGTAAATATCGCCTTGCTTCGTGAATCACTGAGTAATCGTCGATACAGCACACTGTCTTGAGTCACAAACTCGGTGGCATCAAATTGATGTACGGTGTACAAGTAGTGCTCAATATCAACGTCGTGGTGCAACTGGAGCCCGCGTAATGTCGTGCCATATGTGACGAAATAATGGTGACGGAGTGTTTTGGCCTCTAGCGGTGACAATCCAGTCAGTGATTGCACATAGGCATTCATCTGCGTTTCGAGTGCTTCGGTAATACCCGCATGCGCAGAATAGAGCGTATTATCAAGATCAAAAAGCAAGGCGTTGATTGACATTATGTTACTTTACGACAGTGGTATCGTATGCATCTGGAATGGATATATCGCTTTTGAGCAATTCCATGCCACGCAACAGTCCATGTGATGCTTCCCACTGCGCCGGATGTATCTCACCGATGACACTATTATTTGCAGTCCAGAAATCAACCGTCGCTTGGAGTACCTGGAGTGTGACGTCCTTCGCCTCTGGCTTTAATTCGGGAATGAATGATACGGCATCATCGTAGGCTGCGCTCGGGTCGCTCTTCACCGTTTCCATGCCTTTGCGTAATGCCGCAACAAACTTCTCGACAACAGGTCGATTGCTTTGCAGGTAACTCTCACTCACGATCAAATGATCTGATGCGATTGGCGCAAAGTCTGCAACGCGGAGGACGGAGACCGCAGTCCCCTGTGCAGCAAGTTGAATTGGTTCGTTGTTGGCATATCCGCTAATAACATCAACGTTGTCCTGCAACAAGACAGGAACTTGATTAAACCCAATCTCTGATATAGTGACTGCATCTTCAGTGATATTGCCTGCGGCGAGTAGTGCTTTCAATCCAATATAGCTCGCACCAAACCGTCCTGGGATGCCGATTTTTTTACCGACCAAATCAGCAGGAGTTTTGAGTGTCACTGTCGATTTGCTAATAAACGCAATTGGGAATGCTTGTGATGTAGCCATGACCGCTTTGACCGGCACACCTTGTGCCCGAGCAAGTAGAATCGAATCAGCGCTCGCAAGCGCAAATTGAATGCCGTTGCCCGTTGCTACCCGTTGCACGACATCATTTTCAAAGTTATAGTCAAACGTAACATCGAGCCCAGCATCTTTGAAATACCCTTGGGCCTGTGCGGTGTAAAAGTGCGCAAATTGGATGTTGGGAATATACGGCATCCCGACGACGATTTTGGTCAGTGGTGTGCTTGGTTGCGTCGATGCGCAACTCACCATCAAGACGACTGCACAAAGCATAAGCCAACGACGAAGCATGTTGATTCCTAGTACTATGAGAATGTGTTCTTATTATCGCATACTACTCTTGTTGCTGCATGGCGCGTTTCTGAATGAGCTGGATACCTGCGTGAGCGATGACAGTTACGGTTACGAGGACCATCAACGCGACAAATACCAGTGTGACATCAAAGGTACCGCGGGCGATATTAATTAATGCACCTAATCCGTACCGACCACCGAGATATTCACCAACCACTGCTCCGGTCATTGCAATGACAACACTCGTTTGTACACCACTAAGCAACACTATGCGTGATAGTGGCCATTCTACATACACAATCATGTCATACCACGATGCGCCATTTAGTAGTGCCACTTCACGCAGCTCATATGGGATGACACGAAGTGCGGTAGATGCAGCCGAAAACATTGGGTATGTGGTAATGAGCACCGCAACCATCGTACGTGCCCAAAAGGGAGATGCAATCCATAGTAATAAGAGTGGGGCGATCGCAACAACGGGAAGCGATTGACTTGCAGCGTATATCCATCCCAGGCATGCACGGAGGACAGGCACGTGATAAAACAACCACGCACTCGTTATTGCGAGCATGAAGGAAATACCGATTCCCGTGATTGCAACAGCAACTGTCGTAATAGTATGGAACCAGAGCGTCGGAGTAGAAAATTCTTGCCAAAGTCGAATCAGGATATGTGACGGTGCAGGGAGCAGATAACGGGGGACCACACTGAGATACACCACGATTTCCCAGGTGCCAAGCACGCTTGCCATGCTGACCCAGGGGTACCACCGTATCGTCTCAGGGGAACGTAACATTATGGTAACTTCTTGCGCAACGCGGCAACGATTACTGCAATTGGGAAGCGTATAGTAGCTGTAATAATGCGATTAATACGCGAAGGTTGCTGAATGAGACGCCACAGCCACTTTATCCCAACGCGTTCCATCCATGCGGGCGCAGGTGCAACCACTCCGGCTAGTTCGTCAAATGTGCCTCCAACACCTATCGCAAGTGGGATACCAAGCATCGCTTGATTTCGAGCAATCCAGAGCTCTTGTGCTGGATGCCCGTAGGCAACAAGAAGGATATCTACAGACGCTTCAATCAACTGCTGTCGCACAAATGGTTCTTCGATGATGCTCGGAGAGCCAGCATAGCACCCTGCAACCTGTAAGCCAGCATAGCGGTGGCGCAGTACCTGGGCAGCTTTTTCTGCAACTCCAGGCGCAGATCCAAGAAAGTAGATGCGCCACCCGCGCAATGCGGCTTGTTTCGCGATGCGATCGACGAGTTGGACTCCGGTTAATCGTTCACGAACGGGCGTACCAAGCAACCAGGCAGCCCACAATATCCCGACACCGTCGGGTGTGGCCAGCACAGCGTTGTTAAGCACCTGCATGACACGCGGATCGTGATTTGCCTGCATGACGAATTCGGGATTAATCGTCGCAATCTGGTACATGCCACGCTTACTCACCATACTGTCAATCAGACGAATTGCTTCATCCTCGGTGACATCATCTATGTTGACACCGAGGATGGAAATTCGCCGGGGAAGATGGAGTAATTTGCCTGTATGCGACGTAAACGGACTCGTCATACGACTCCTTATATGCGGGCAACCACTGCTGCACCAACGGCATCGGTCAGCGCAATCGCTTCACCAGGTAATGCAATGTCTTTGGTGACAATCCCAGCATCAAGTGTGGCGTAGACCGCGCGCTCTACCGCTTGTGCTTCCTGTTCAAGTTTGAGAGAGTACCGCAACAACATGGCCACACTCAATATTGTTGCCATTGGATTTGCAATACCTTTGCCGGCAATATCGGGAGCCGATCCGTGAATGGGTTCATATAACCCCATCCGTGTCGGCTGCCCACTCTCTGCACCGAGGGACGCAGAAGGCAACATCCCCATCGATCCCGCAAGCATGGATGCTTCATCGGTCAAGATGTCACCAAACATGTTCTCTGTAACGATGACATCAAAATCAGCTGGGCGGCGAATAAGGTGCATGGCACAGGAATCGACAAGCATGTGTTCGAGGGTAATATCAGGGAATTCGGCTTGCATAACGCGGGTTGCAGTACTTCGCCACAAGCGTGACGTCTCAAGCACATTCGCTTTGTCGACAGACACAAGTTTCTTTTTGCGTCCGCGTGCAATCGTTGCTGCCGTACGAATAATACGCTCGATTTCTTCGGTTGTGTAGACACAGGTATCTATGGCCAATTCACCACTGGCGTGTGGTTCGCGTTTTTTCTCACCGAAATAAATACCGCCCGTTAACTCACGCACCACCACCATGTCAACACCAGCGAGCAACTCCGCACGCAGCGGTGAGGCAGGGATCAAGCGCGCATGCATCGCCACGGGGCGCAAATTGGCATAGAGACCGAGCGCTTTACGGATACCGAGGAGCCCTTGTTCGGGACGCACTTTGGCCGCTGGATTATCCCACTTCGGTCCACCCACGGCTCCCAACAAGACCGCATCGGATTGTTGGCATTTGCGCAGTGTCTCATCAGGCAAGGCGGTGCCAGTGGCATCAATTGCACACCCACCAAGGAGTGCGGTTTCGATGGTAAACGTATGACCAAATACCGTCGCGACACGGTTGAGTACTGCAACACCTTGTGCAACTACATCAGGACCAATCCCATCACCAGGAAGCGTGGTAATTTTCGCCTGCATATTATAGTCCAATCGTGTTGACGCGAGCGGTATGCGCATGCTCGAACGATGCAATGTCTGCATCTTGCGACATCAAAAACCCCATTTGATCGACACCATTGAGGACACAGTATTTGGCAAATGGTTCGATGGGGAATGTGAGCGTGTCGCCATTTGGAAGTGTCACCGTTTGATTGGCCAAATCCACAGAAACGGTTGCGTGACCAGGCGCTTGCGCATCTGCGTCTACGAGCACACTATAGACTGCAGGGGTAATCACGATGGGCAACAATCCGTTTTTGAGCGAATTGTTCTGGAAAATGTCGGCAAAGTAGGTACTCAGCACCGCTTTGAAACCAAACCCCTGCAACGCCCATGGCGCATGTTCACGTGATGAACCACAACCAAAATTCGTACCTGCCACCAACACTTCCACCCCTTTGGCAAATGGCTGGTTCAACAAGAATTCAGGTTTCGCTTGGCCACTACTATCGTAGCGCCAATCCGAAAACAAACTATCACCTAGGCCAACCTTGTCAGTGGTTTTGAGGAAACGTGCCGGGATTATCTGATCGGTGTCGATATTTTCCACCGGCAATACTGCATAGCGTGCAGTGAATGGGATGAACTTTTGCATAACAATCCTATCTGGAATGCGATGAATCACCATCGCACCACACACTACGCCAAGATGTCACGTGGATCACAGATGCGCCCTGCGATGGCAGTTGCTGCGGCAGTAAGCGGGCTTGCTAAGAAGGTACGTCCCCCTTTGCCTTGGCGACCTTCAAAGTTGCGATTGCTCGTTGACACAGCATACTGACCCGGCTGCAGTTGATCACCGTTCATGGCAATACACATCGAGCATCCTGCTTCACGCCATTCTGCACCTGCATCTTTGAACACTTGGTCAAGACCCTCAGCCTCTGCTTGTTTTTTGACCAGTTGTGACCCTGGCACGACCATCACGCGCACAGTGCTTGCGACTTTGCGGTCTTTCATGACTTCTGCGGCGAGTCGTAAGTCGGAAATACGCGAGTTGGTGCAGCTGCCAATAAAGACCACGTCTACGGGCTGACCGATCAATGATTGACCGGCTTCGAGACCCATGTATGTCAACGCTTTGGCCAATCCGGCGCGTCCGGCATCATCGGGCATTTCGTTGGCAGTCGGCACACGACCGGTAATCGGAATCCCCATGCCAGGGTTTGTGCCATAGGTAATCATGGGCACAAGTTCATCGGCATTGAGTTCGACGAGCGTATCGTAGCGTGCGCCTACATCGGTCGTCAGTGTCCGCCAATCTGCAACGGCTGCATCCCATGCAGCACCCTGCGGCGCACGCGGGCGACCTTTGATATAGGCAAACGTGGTTTCGTCGGGGGCAATCAGACCAGCACGTGCACCACCTTCGATGGACATGTTACAGATGGTCATGCGCTCTTCCATGGAAAGACTGCGAATCGCTTCGCCCGTATATTCAATCACATGCCCGGTCCCACCGCCAACACCAATTTTGGCAATTACTGCCAGAATTACATCTTTGGCACCGACCCCTTTCCGGAGTCGTCCATTGACACGCACTTCCATGGTCTTGGGGCGACTCTGTAGGAGACACTGCGTCGCCAACACGTGACCGACTTCGGAGGTACCGATACCGAATGCTAATGCGCCGAATGCACCATGCGTACTCGTATGGCTATCACCACACACGATGGTCATGCCCGGCTGAGTCAACCCTTGTTCGGGGCCAATCACATGCACAATGCCTTGCTTTTCCGTGCCAAGTCCAAACAGCGGAATTCCAAAATCACGACAATTTGCTTCAAGTTGCGTCAGCTGAGCCTGTGCTTGCGCATCCTGAACAGGAATTATGCCGAGTGCATTGCGCGGGGTTGTGGGAGTAGAGTGATCCATGGTTGCAATCGTTTGCCCAGGACGACGTACTTGTAATCCACGGGCACGCAACTCGGTAAATGCTTGTGGCGATGTTACTTCATGCACCAAATGCAAATCGATATACAACACGGCGGGAGTATCTGCTGTTTGTGGGCGCACAAGATGGCGATTCCAGATTTTTTCGAACAGGGTTTGTGGTGCATTAGCCATACCAACTCCTCAAATATACCAATTCCCAGCACCATGCGCTCACCGCATGGTGCTGGGACATCCGCTTATACGTAATCGAGCCAATTGTGCTTGTCGTCTACTTTACCTTCAAACAATCCAAAGAAACGCTCTTGGATGGCTTCGGTGAGTTCGCCACGTTGTCCAGTACCAATGGTGATTTTGTCAACAGAGCGAATAGGTGTCACTTCTGCTGCCGTACCAGCGAAGAAGAGTTCATCGGCGAGGTACAAGACTTCGCGTTGCATTTCTTGTTCGCGGACGTCGATTTTGAGATCTTTCGCGATGGTCATAATCGCATCACGGGTAATCCCTGGCAAAATGTTGTTGGTGATAGGGGGGGTGTAGAGGACACCATCACGCACCACGAACAAATTCATCCCCGAGCCTTCTGCGACATTCCCATGCGTGTCGAGGGCGATCCCTTCGGCATAGCCGTTGCGGGCAGCTTCGCTTTTGATGAGAAACGATGACAGATAATTCCCACCGGCTTTGGCCATCGTGGGAATGGTGTTGGCGGCAAGGCGATTCCATGATGAGACCATCACGTCAACACCATTCTTGAGGCCATCGGGACCGAGGTACGCACCCCATTCCGATGCCGCCACCATGGCTTCAATGGGATTGTTTTTGCCATCAAGGCCGAGTGGTCCCTCGCCACGCCATACCAGTGGGCGAAGGTAGCTGTTCGAATATCCATTGACTTTGACCACGTCTTTACAGGCCTGCGTGATTTCGGCTGGCGAGAAGGGTATTTCCATGCGGTATATTTTGCAGGAATCCCAGAGACGACGAATGTGCGGTCCAAGGCGGAAAATCGCCGGGCCGTTTGGTGTGGGATACGAACGAATGCCTTCAAATACCGATGAACCATAGTGGAGTGCATGGGTCATCACATGCACGGTGGCCTGTGACCAAGGGACCATCTTTCCTTTAAACCAAATCTGCTTCTCAGACATCGTGCTCTCCTTCGTCGCTACTGATCTCAGACGCATTATATCATCCATACAACGCAATGCGTTGCCAATGACCTAGTACCCATATCGCGCAAGGGGCAATTCAAGGGCATCCCAGAGCGCTTGCCAACTAGCTGCTAATATATTCTCCGAGCACCCTACCGTGGTCCAGCGTTCATCGCCACGGGCAGATTCGATTAGCACTCGTGGACGTGCCGCAGTCCCGAGGTGTTCATCCACAATACGTACTTTGTAGTCAACTAATGCAACATCAGCCAGACGGGGATAAAACGGTGTCAGCGCTTTCCGAATGGCGCGGTCAAGCGCATTTACCGGTCCATCACCTTCGGCTGCCGTGTGCATATCCTGACCATTCACACGCAACTTTACCATGGCCTGTGAGCGCATTTCGGTCTGTGCATTTGCATCCACAATGACGGTGAAATCCAGCAGCACGAACGGCGCACGATACCCCGGAGTATTGCGGCGAATCAGCATTTCGAATGACCCTTCGGCTGCTTCGAATTGTAAGCCTTGCTGCTCAAGTTCCTTGATGCGTTGCAAGAGCGTGCGTTCATTTCCGCCGAGTACCAGCCCCAGTTTTTCGGCTTGCATGCGAATATTGTTGCGCCCAGATAATTCACTGACCACAATCCGCATTTCGTTGCCCACGAATGCGGGATCAATATGTTGGTAACTATCGGCAAATTTGGCAACCGCTTGTGCATGAATCCCCCCTTTGTGGGCAAATGCACTACGACCGACAAATGGGGCATGATGATCTGGATTGAGGTTACAGATGTCGGCAACCATGTGTGACACCTCGCTGAGGCGACGTATCTGTGTTTCCGAAACACCCTGATAGCCCAGCTTGAGATGCGTATTTGCAATCAACGGAATTAAATCCATATTGCCACACCGTTCACCGATACCATTGATGGTACCCTGTACATGCGTCGCACCTGCCGCTATTGCAGCCAGGGCATTGGCCACCGCGAGTGCGCCATCGTTGTGTGTGTGGATACCGACTTCACAGATGAGATTATGCATGTGCAATGTTGTCAATACCTGCTCCACTGCAGCGCTGATTTCGTGTGGCAATCGCCCACCATTGGTATCACATAATGTCACTACGGCAGCTCCCGCACGTGCAGCAGCAAGCAACGTCTGTAGGGTATACTCGGCATCCAGTGCGTATCCGTCAAAAAAATGCTCGGCATCGTAGACTACTTCACGGCCAAGTGCAACAAAATACGCCACACTCTCGCCGATCATGCGAATATTTTCCTCGCGTGTTGTCTCAAGGACATGTTCGACATGGAGAACCGAGCTTTTCCCGACGAGAGTGACCACCGGAGTTTGCGCATCTTTGAGGGCTTGGATATTGGCGTCACTGTCGCAGGTTGATTTGGCATGCCGAGTACTCCCAAAGGCAGCGATTTTCGCATGAACAAGGGGGGTATGTTGCATACGACGAAAAAACTCAGCATCTTTGGGATTTGACCCAGGCCAACCGCCTTCGATGTACTGTATGCCTAATTCGTCGAGGATGCGTGCAATTTTGACTTTATCATCAACAGAAAGTGAAATACCTTCACGTTGTGTGCCATCACGCAGTGTCGTGTCATAGAGATGGAGGATTGTCATTGTGAACTCCGGCCATGCCAGCGCGGATAACTTCCAAAGACCTTGAGAAAGCCCGTCTGCGCGCGCATTTTATGGAGTGCGGTTGCAATATGCGGGTCAAGGCGATGTCCATTTATGTCAACTAAAAACACATATTCCCCCAACACCGCCTTTGAAGGGCGGGATTCAAACTTAATCATGTTGATATTGGCATCGGACAGAATTTGCATAGGTCGCACCAATTGGCCAGGTTGGTCTTCACGGTCAAACCCGAAGCACAAGCTGGTTTTGTCATCTCCGGTGGGGGGATGATCGTAGCGACCAAGGACAACAAAGCGCGTCACATTGTGCGCGACATCCTGAATGTCACGTACCAATATGTCAGCACCCGTCAGTTCGGCGGCCCGTGTTGTGCCAATCGCAACTGCCGGGCGCGCCGAAGCGAGTGCTTCGGCGGGCGCAGCACTATTGGAGAGTGACGCAATCGTAGTGACATGTGGCAAATGCGTATCGATGAAGTGACGACACTGGCCAAGTGACTGTGGATGCCCATAGAGCACTTCTGCATGCGCCAAATCAGTCCCCGATTTACCGAGAAGCTGGTGACTTATCGGTACTACAAGTTCGTGGTAAATGACGAGCTGTGTATCATGAATCAGCAAGTCCAGTGTCACAGTGACACTCCCTTCGAGAATGTTTTCGATCGGGAGCACAGCGACATCTGTTTCACCACGTTCCGCAGCGTGGAGTGCCGCAGGAAGTGACGTATAGGCGATGATCTCATCGTGCGATTGCGCAAACGTTCGTGCAGCAATTTCACTGTATGTGCCAGCAGGTCCGAGATAACTGATGCGCATAGCGATTCCTTCGCTCCGTTTAGCGTTGCGTATTGGCAAAGTTATCCACGGCATACCCTGTAGCCGTCTGGTCGTAACCATCTGCATACGCCGATTTCTCAGCCGAAATTCGTTGCTGACGATATTGCAACAGCTTATTCAGTGCACCCATGTAGGCTTCTGCAGCTGCCACCATCGTATCCGTATTCACCCCGTACCCGTTGAATAAATCGACGCCAGGCTTCGACACTGCCAACTGCGCAGCGGTTGTATCGCGAATGCGCACCGACACTTCGGCAACTGCATCAATCCCTTCGGTCACGGAATTAATCGTGAATTCCAACAACTCCACCGGGCGATTCACAATCTTGTCAATCGCCTTATAAATCGCGTCGACTGGTCCTGTCCCATGCGCCGCTTCGAGGAATACGTGTCCGTGTTGATCAAGTAGGCGTACGGTGGCAACAGGCGTCAAACTCGTCCCGGTAATGACTTGCACATGCTCGAGCGTGTAGACTTCCACGGCGCGCTGATGTTCACCAGCGATTAATGCCTCGATATCGCGATCATCGATTTTCTTTTTGCGGTCACACAATTCCTTGAACCGTTCGAACAACTTCTGGAATTCTTCGTCGTTCTCGGCTTCATAGCCCATGGCCACCAATTTTTGGCGAAAGGCATGACGACCAGAATGTTTGCCCAGCACCAACATGTTGCCATCGAGGCCCACAGTCTCGGCACTCATGATTTCGTAGGTCATACGGTTTTTGAGCACACCATCCTGGTGAATGCCTGACTCGTGAGCAAACGCATTCCCACCGACAATCGCCTTGTTGGGCGGCACAGGAATACCGATAAACGAACTGAGCAACCGACTACTCCGCGTCAATTCGGTGGTGACGACGTGTGATGCAATATTGTAATACCCCTGGCGCGTATGTAACGCCATGACCACTTCTTCGAGCGAGGCATTGCCAGCACGTTCACCGATGCCGTTGATAGTACATTCGACTTGGCGAGCACCGGCACGGACTCCAGCCAAACTATTGGCCACTGCCATGCCCAAGTCATCGTGACAATGCGTCGATATGATGCACTGCTCGATGCCTGGCACATTTTCACGAATGCCGCGAATCAACGCCGCATATTCGTCCGGTGTGGTATAGCCGACCGTGTCAGGGATGTTCAGCGTCGTCGCACCCGCAGCTACGACCGCCGTCAGCACCTCATACATGTAGGTGGGGTCTGAACGCGTCGCATCCATGGGCGAGAATTCGATATCGTCACACAGCGAACGGGCATAGGCGACCATTTCGCGAGCGCGGTCGAGCATTTTTGCACGGGTCGACTTGAATTGGAATTCAATGTGAATATCCGATGTCGACAAAAAGGTATGAATGCGTTTTTTGGCGGCGGGTTGTATCGCCGTCCACGCTTTATCTATATCGTCTTTGTTGGCACGGGCCAGCGCAGCGATGACAGGTCCATCGGCGGTACCAACTTCCTTGGCGATTTGATGCACCGCAGCCCAGTCACCGGGAGATGCCGCAGGGAATCCTGCTTCGATGATATCGACACCAAGCCGTTGGAGTTGTCGAGCAATTTCCAACTTTTCATCGAGGGTCATTGTGCACCCTGGGGCTTGTTCACCATCGCGCAACGTCGTATCAAAAATCCGTACGTGATTCTCCTGCATGGCACTATCCTTTGTGTAGAAAAAATCGGGCTGCGCACATGCGTGCGCAGCCCGCACTGAGCTTAGGAACCACCCTGTCCTGGGATGACTTCGCGTGGGTTGACGAACGGCATCATGCGACGCAGATCGCGACCAACGACTTCGATCTTGTGGTTGACATCGGCTGCACGCATTTTGTTGAAGCGTGGGCGATTGTTGGCGTTTTCTTCGATCCAGTCTTCGGCAAACGTACCATTTTGAATGTTGGTGAGCAACTGTTTCATGGCCTTGCGTGCTTCGGCATTGATAATCTGCGAACCAGCCACATAGTCGCCCCATTCTGCGGTATCCGATACCGAGAAGCGCATGTAATTGAGTCCACCCTGATAAAAGAGGTCGACGATCAACTTCAATTCGTGCATACACTCAAAATACGCCACTTCTGGCTGATACCCAGCCTCGACCAGCGTTTCGAATCCTGCTTTGACCAATGCAGAAACGCCCCCACAAAGCACGGCTTGCTCGCCGAACAGGTCGGTTTCGGTTTCTTCGGCAAATGTGGTCTCGAGGACGCCTGCACGGGTGTTCCCCATTCCTTTGGCATACGCCAGTGCATCGGCCAATGCGTTGCCACTGGCATCCTGATGGACGGCGACCAAGGCTGGTACACCACCACCCTGTGTGTAGACTTCACGCACGCGGTGACCGGGGGCCTTGGGGGCAACCATGCTCACATCAATACCAGCCGGTGCCACAATTTGGCCGAAGCGGATATTGAAGCCGTGCGCAAACATCAACGTTTTGCCTGGTTTGAGGTTTGGGGCGATATCGTCGCGGTAGACTTTGGCTTGCACGGTGTCTGGCGTGAGGTTCATGATGATGTCACCCGCTTTGGCTGCATCGGCAACACTCATGACATTCAACCCATCTGCCTGTGCCTTGGCCCAGCTCTTCGAACCAGGGTAGAGCCCAACGACTACAGATACACCACTGTCTTTGAGGTTGAGTGCATGGGCATGTCCCTGGCTACCATACCCAATAATGGCCACTGTGCGGCCTTTTAGTCGACCCAAATCAGCTTGATTGTCGTAATACAACTTCGCCATGATACGTCGTTTCTCCTCGACTATTTGACGACCGCAGATTCGGTCGTCACGCTTTCATTTTGCCAACCCGCATCCATGAGTTCCATCCCACTGTGTCCACGTGCGCCACGTACCATGGCAATTCGCCCAGTGCGCATCATTTCTTTGATACCAAATGGACGCACCATGTCAATGAAGTTCTCAACCTTGGCAGGACCACCCGTCATTTCGATGACCATTGTATTCACAGCCACATCGACAATCTTGGCGGCGAACACCTCGGTGAGTGCAACAATCTCCGCGCGGTGCTGGCTCGGTACATGTAACTTTACCAACGCCATTTCACGCTCGACGATAGGATCGCTGGTGACATCGCTCACTTTGAGCACTTCAACCAGACGATACAACTGCTTGACCACCTGTTCGACATGGTCAGATTCTACCACGACCGTCATGCGACTCACCCCTTGGGTTTCGGTGTGCCCCACAGACAAACTCGCAATATTATAACCACGTCGGCGGAACATGCTGACGGTACGATTCAGCACACCCGGACGATCTTGCATCAACACAACCAACGTATGTGTCTTCATGTCTACTCCGTAATCATTTCGCCGATGCTCTTGTTCTGGGGCACCATGGGGAAGACGTTGACTTCGCGCTCGACGCGGAAATCAATCAATACTGGACCGTGAATTGCGTATGCTTTCGCCAACGCAGGTTCGATTTCGTCGACGGTTTCTACCGTAATCCCCGTCCAACCGTATGCTTCTGCCAACAGCTGGAAGTTTGGCCCGCTAAGTGGCGTCCCGCTGTAACGTTTATTCTCGAAGAGTTCTTGCCATTGACGAACCATTCCCAGATAGCCATTGTTGATGATAGCGATTTTGATATTCGTGATGCCTTCTTGCATCACCACCGCCATCTCTTGGTTTGTCATCTGGAAGCCACCATCACCACATACGGCCCACACCGTATCTTCGGGATGCGCTACTGCCACACCCATTGCCGCTGGAACGGCAAAACCCATCGTCCCAGCACCACCACTCGTGATGTGTGTCCGTGGGCGATACCAATCCAACAACTGGGCAGCCCACATTTGGTGTTGACCCACATCAGTCACCACGCGATAATTGCCGCGCTCGTTGAGCATTTTGGTCATCGCCGCATACACATCGTGCGGCAACATGCTCGACGTATCAGGACGATTGATGTACTGCTGGCGATGCTGGTGCTTGGATTGCAATTCACGGATGTGTGCCATCCATTCGCCGGCAACAGCATGGAATGCAGCCAACTCGCGCTCTTCGGGTTCTTCTTCGAGCATTGAAAGCAATACCAACTTGGCATCACCGACAATCGGCACATCGACTTCCACGTTCTTGCCGATTTCTGAGGGGTCGATGTCGACATGCACCACTGTGGCATTGGGGGCAAACGTAGAAGCTTTGCCTGTGACACGGTCGTCGAATCGTCCACCGATGTTTAACAGGAAGTCAGCCTCTTGGATGGCACGATTGGCATGGACCCAGCCATGCATCCCTGGCATACCCAACGACAACGGATGATCTTCGGGGAAGGCACCCAACCCATGCAACGTGGTCAAGACGGGAATTTGATAGCGCTCGGCAAAGCTTCGTGCTTCGGCACTGGCTTCGGCCATAATGACGCCATTCCCGATCATCATCAAGGGCTTTTTGCTCTTGAGCATGGTCTGAAGCGCAGTCTTGACCTGCTTTTTGCTTCCTTGGTAGGTTGGCCGATAGCCGGGCAAAAAGATTTTCTTGGTGTAATCAGGCACCGTCGTCGCCTGCAGGGCATCTTTGGTGATATCGACAAGCACAGGACCAGTGCGCCCAGTGGTAGCCACATAGATGGCTTCTTTGACGACATAGGCAATGTCATTCACATTTTTCACCAAGTAGTTATGTTTGGTGATAGGCATGGTAATGCCGGTAATGTCGGTTTCTTGGAATGCATCTTTACCCAACACCGCACTACTCACCTGACCACAAATTGCCAACATCGGCGTACTATCCATCCATGCATCGGCAATTGGCGTTACCAAGTTGGTTGTACCAGGCCCACTCGTACCGATACATACGCCGATGCGCCCCGTTGAACGTGCAAACCCTTCGGCCGCATGCCCTGCGCCTTGTTCATGGCGACACAAGATGTGGCGCAACTGATCGCGATACTCCCACATCGCATGGTAGAACGGCATGATCGCACCACCGGGGATCCCAAACATGGTGTCAACCCCGTTTTGGATTAACGCCTCGCACAAAATTTGTGCACCGGTACGTTTGTCACTCATACAACCTCCTCATACAAAACGAAAACCTCCCCCGTCTGCTACGGGAGAGGTGAACTTTACTTCGTGTGCGGCTGCCCGCCCCCCATAGCTTTATGTGCCCATAATCGGTAGTACGATTAGGGTTACAATAATTACTACTAGGATGATCGCAGCACTTCGTGTCATTACAGTACCTCTAGAACAACGATGTCATTATAGATGGAATCTGACGCCATGTCAAATGATTATCAACAATCAACACGATGGCAACATACTCACGGGTCGATGGCCAACGAAGGTGCGATTGCAATCTGTAACATTGGCTCTTCAAAGTTCGTCTTTACATCAAACACACGGAACCCATCAGGCATGATTCCATCACCACTGTGCTCAAAAGGAATAACAACCACTTGTGCATTTGCACGCGGTCGTTCACCCGCTGGGATGGCGCGGTAATCAATGTGTTTGGTCAAAAACGGCATAATGCCACTTGCAGTTTGATTCAAATAATCTGTCTCATAGACATCGACTGGCGTTCCGGGAGGAAGTTTTTGTGCATAATGGACAAACGCAGCAATTGATTGCATGGCAGGATCTCCGGTGCCATTTTCCACCGTCATAAAGACATAGAAATAATGATACACACTTTGATACGCCCCAAGTGCAACCATTGCTGCAAGAACATACGTGGTGATTGTGTGTGCAATTTTGGCAGAGGTAAAACGCAGTATTAGCATCGCGATAGTCTGTGCCCCTAATCCAATCAACAAGGTAACACTGCCGAGCATGCTAACCATACGATGACCAGCTGCAACCGGATATGATAATGATGCTGTCATACACACGAAAAAGATATTTACCAAAAGAATATTGCTTCGTGTAGAGCGCCAATTCCATAATGAAACAAGCAACCCAATAACAAAAAACAACGCGTATAGCGGCGGCAATATTGCTGAATTAGAACGATACCAGCCATCGACAGGGCCCGTGATAATTGCCGTGAAGGACTTTCTGAGATTCTCGGCAATGATTTCTGTGCCTGATTTATTGAATTCTTTCATCTGTCGTGACAACACACTCGATCCATCTGGTGAATCTGGCAAAATGAGCGATGCACGTTGGAGCGGAGCGCGGAAGTTATCAGGTTGCTTGTAATAATGGAGGAGCAACGGACCTGCGACTGCTATCGTGACGGTGCCACACAAGACGAGATGATACAGCGACGTTTTCCATTGCGCCGGTAGCCGGATTATTTGCAACCCAGTCCAGATAATCATCAACAGTGCTAGACTACGCGCACTCGCATAGCCAAATTGGCCAATCCCAATAATCACGCCGATCAAGACGATATCACGCAACAAGAAACCCTTTTCGCTCCGCAACATCAAGCCCAAAATCGCCAATGCACACATCATATCGTAGATGATGATGTAGTTATTTCGCGAGAAATTTATATGTAACCCGAGTGTTGCCAATGCAAACCCAGCCACAAGCGCATATGGACGATTGAGCATTGGGCGCACAGCCCAAATACACAACGGAATGGCAAGCACGCCGAGTATCAAATTTGCAAGACGCAGCGAAAGCACCGTTTGACCAAAGAACTGCACTGCAAGTCCAGGAATAAACAATAGCATGGATGGGAGTTCCAGCCACCCAGAAATAAACGGATTTGCAAAAGTCCCATCGAAATACGTCATCCCAAATAATGTAATAAATGCCTCATCGCCATTGAGTACGGGTATTTCTTTGAAATTGTAGATGCGGAGCACTGCACCGAACACCGTGATAGCACCAATCAAAAGGTAATATCGAACATTATCAGGTGTTGAGATATCGACCATGGCAGTGATGTCTTTTTTGGTCGTATGACTGGTGACAATGAGTAAAATAGCTGCAACCCAGCCAATAAACATTTCGATTGCATATGGAGGAAGCCAAGTTTGTGCATTACTAAATATGACGTAGTCGTAGGCTATCATTGCACCCGCTGCAAGCAACGGAATTGGACGATGAACTGAAAAATAATACATAGCAACGGCACTTACAATGCCAATCAGCGCAGTCGTCATCGGAAAGGCATCACCGAGGCGCAGTAATTGTAATGGAAATACGAGTAAACAGCACAAAAATACCGCGCGTTTGTCTAGTATATTCAGTCGGGTCATACTCCACTCCTGCAATGTTCTCTGTGCCAACAGTATACCATCTGTACTTCGTTATGTGGCATCGTTTCACGACGACTTACACGCTGGTACTCATTGGCGCGGAATACATATACAATCCAGACAGAATGGCGTACAATGTGATGAGGAGTAACTTAAAAAGGAAACGATCATGGCAGATACAGTCACACTTCCTTCTGGCCTACAATACCGAGATGATGTTGTTGGCACTGGTGCATCACCTGTGGCGGGGAAACAAGTTACCGTGCATTACACTGGCACCTTAACAACTGGCAGTAAATTCGATAGTTCGCGTGACCGCAATGAGCCGTTTACGTTCATTATTGGTGTCGGCCAAGTCATCAAAGGATGGGACGAAGGCGTCATGAGCATGAAAATCGGCGGCCGCCGCACTATCACGGTCCCATATCACCTCGGGTATGGTGAACGTGGTTATCCTGGCGTCATCCCACCGAAAGCTACGTTAATTTTTGATGTTGAACTTATTAGTGTACAGGGGTGAGTTATGCCATCTCCCTTTGTCTACGAACGTGACCTGGCAAAAGCATCAACAATTCCTGCAGATTGGTATACCGATGCCAGCATGCTTGCACTTGAAAAAGAACATATCTTTGCACGTACCTGGCAGCTCGTCGGTCGTATTGAACAACTGCAACGCCCCGGTGATCACTTTACGTGTAGTGTTGTGGATGAACCGCTTGTAATTACCAAAGATAGTCATCACAAAATCCATGCATTTTATAATGTGTGTCGTCATCGTGCCGGTGCCGTTGCAAACGGGCCAGGACATCGCAAAACACTCCAGTGTATGTATCATGGGTGGACATACGGTCTCGATGGCAAACTGATGAATACACCAGAATTTGAAGGCGTTGAGTGCTTTGACCGGAATGATTTCAACCTCAAACCAATCCGTGTTGATACTTGGGGCCCGTTCATTTTTGTCTGTCTTGACGACCATACACCTGATTTACACACCGTCCTCGGAAACATCATCCCCGAAACGGCATCAATGCATATCGAGACGATGGGCTTTTATAAGCGCGTCGATTACGAAATCGATTGTAATTGGAAGGTGTATGTCGATAATTACCTAGAAGGATACCATATCCCCATCGCCCATCCTGGGCTGTTCAAAGAAATCGACTACAACGAGTATATGGTGGTACCCGAGCGCTACTATTCCAAACAGTATGCGCCTATTCGTGCCAAAGATGATTCGTTGTATCGCCGTAATCTCGAGGATGGGGCGGCACCGCAGGCACTCTACTATTGGCTCTTTCCTAACTTGATGTTGAATATCTACCCAGACAACATCCAAACCAATGTGATTTTGCCACTCGGTAATAACCGCACATTGACAATATTTGAGTGGTATCTGCGCGATGTGAATCACCCTGGAGTAGCCGAAGACTTCGCGAAATCGTTTGCATTCAGTGATTTAGTACAACGCGAGGATATCGACCTCTGTGAAACAGTGCAACGACGCTTGCGCTCTCGTTCATACGACAAAGGGCGCTTTTCGGTCGCCCGAGAAAACGGCGTGCATCATTTCCACGGACTGTTGTGTGAGCATCTTGGTACACCAATGCGGTAACTTGCAACACACAGGGGCTGCAGTGCATCGCACTGCAGCCCCTGTGTGTTTGGCCAAACAAATCACACGCGCAAGTCGATTGCGCTCGTAGACAATGGTGGCACAGTCACCGTGATTTTGCCCTTCTGTGATTTGATGGTCGTCAATGGCTGACTCATCACCTGATTCGGATTATCGAATGAGTTATATGCTTTTGGATCACTTCCCCACACAGTTTCCCCACCCGTTGCAACGACTGGCTTGAGACCATCGTTGATGGTGATTGTCACCGTAATCGGCTTCTTGAGGTTACGGTTGACAATAAACACTGCACCGGTCTCGCTTTCGGCATCCCACGATGCAGAAACATCGAGCATGGGTACGTCTGCTTCTTTTTTGCTCGAATAGACGGGCGAATCTACCCAAGCGTCAAGTGAAGCGCCTTTTGCGCGTGATGCCACCATTGCAAATGGGTAATATATGCTCTGTTTGAGCATCTGTTCCTTGGTAGTGAGGATTGGGGCAATCACATTGACCATTTGCGCCATACATGCGGCTTCGAGGACGTCACACTTCCGCAAAAAGACATTCATCCACGCACCTACGAGGACTGCATCCTCGAGGTTATAGACTTCTTCGATGAGGTGTGGAGCCACACTCCATTTACCGTCCATTTGCATGTTTTTGTACCAAACGTTCCACTCGTCCCACGAGAGTTTGACTTTTTTCTTGGAACGTTTGAGGGCTTGAACATAGTTAATCGTTGATGACAGCGTGTCAATATATGTCTCAAGCTCACGCGTCAGTGCCAAATACGAAGCCGTATCGTTGTCGCGATTTCCCGCATAGTAGTGCATCGACAGTACATCCACGTGGTCATAGCACAACTCAAGAATCGTGCGATCCCACGTGGGATAGGTCGGCATGCCAACACTAGACGAACCTGCCAATACAAGTTTGAGCGTGTCGTCATTCCAACGCATCATTTTGGCAGCTTCGAGGGCTTTTTTGCCATATTCGACGGCATCAAGGTGCCCAATTTGCCATGGTCCGTCCATTTCGTTGCCAAGGCACCACCACTTCACTCCCCATGGATCCTTGCGGCCATTGGCCACACGTTGATCAGCCCAGTATGTTCCTGCTGGTGCATTGACATACTCGACATATGCAGATGCGAGTGCAATGTCGCCAGTACCCATATTGACGCCCAACATGGGCTCAGCACCAAGACGGGTCACAAAATCCATGAATTCATGCGTGCCAAATTGATTGGTTTCGACAGATTTCCATGCCAAATCACGTTTGCGCGGACGCTGAGATTTGGGGCCAACACCATCACGCCAATCATAGCCACTCAGGAAGTTTCCGCCTGGGTAGCGCATGATGGTCACACCCATCTTTTTCAAGGCATCGAGCACATCAAGACGAATCCCGTGGGCGTCTGCATGCGGCGAACCAGGCTCATAAATGCCTTCGTAGACACAACGACCCATGTGTTCGATAAATCCACCAAAGACGTATGGAGAAATTTGCCCAACGACACGCTTGCGATCAATTCCGACCTGTGCAGTAAGTGCGGATGGCATGGCGCCTCCTATGAAGTATATCTGCGGGACATGGCACCATCATACCGCACTTTTTTGCAATTTGTACAACTATGTACGCGCCGTACGAAATCGCTGCACAGTTGACACAAGCCACCATACCGCGAGGATGCCAGCGATTGCGAATGCAGTCGTTTGTGCGACTTGGGTGAGTTGCGGTGCATCAGCCATGATGCCATTTTGTGAATAGAGCTGTTGTTTGACACCCACACCATACAACGCCCACGCAATGACCATGCCATAGGCAGTATCTTTACGCAAGATCCGTTGACTCAACGCGAGAATTGCCGCCACAAAGACCAATATCGTGGCCCACATTATCGCAGTATCATCTGTTGTATTGATATTGCGAAAGATAACGACAGTGACATTTACCACTGTCGCAACACTTATCCACCCTGTATAGATGTGGTATCCCAAATCAACACACAGCGCCTCTGTCGTATTTTTTGCAGGATGACGATACATATACACGACACTGTAGAGGAGGGTCGCAAGCAAAATCAACATGAAGACCAATGTCACTTCGACTTGGTAGAAATGCCAAAAAATCAACCACAGCGCATTGGCATTATTGCCAATCACATACCACCATCCAATGGCACGCAGACGTGGGTTTTCGCGTTGAGATGGCAGCGCCTGATAGACCGTGAATGCCATCACACCCATGTAGATGATACCCCACACACTGAACACGTACCCTGCAGGCACAAATCGAATCAGGTATGAGTCGGAAAGTTGCGCAGTGGTGACGCCATTGAGTGGCAATGCGGTGGCAAGCGCATTGATGATCAGCGCAAAGACAGTCGTCGCAATCACACTCAACTGGCGAATAATATCTCGATTCATATTCTTCCTTTCATACAGATCACTACCAGATACGTATGAACGGAAGAATTAGACGTATCGACTACTGCCACACCGCATGCATGTGGGCGAGAAGTTCGATTCCACTCGCAACGCTTATCTCTGCACCTGGTCCACTGTTGTATACCGAAACAAGCGCTTGGGCGATGAGTTTCTCCCCAGCAACCTCTGCGACGACACTGATTGCATCTTTGACTTCTTGCATAGACGGGCCATTGGGCTCTGCAGTGCCATGATTGGGGACGTATCGCTTATCCAGGATGTCTTCGTCAATGTGCAGATAAATATAGTCACACGAATCCACGAGTTGTTGCATTGCGTGTGCGAGCGGAGACGTTTGACATGGCACAATGGTCACATCTGTCGCACGTATCAGCTGCGCTTCGGCAGGGTCAAGGTTACGCACATCGACCATCACAATGCGATTCGTTGGCAACAAATCGCGAATCCCTGCATGTTCACGCCACTTTGGCCACGTAAGTCCAGCGCATACGGCGACAGGCATGCCACCCAACATCCCAGAAATACTGGTATGCTGCGTGTTGAAATCGCCATGGGCATCAAACCAGACCAACCCGATACGGGCATGCGGAGCATGCGCGTGTGTGAGCCCGGCGTACATGCCGGTGACATGGGTGCAATCACCACCTATCATCATGACGCGTTGTCCTGCACGACGTGCATTGGCCACATCTTGGGCAATGACATGGCAGAATATACCGATATTTGTTGGAATATCATTCGTTATGTCATCTTGTGGTAATTGTGGGGTAAAGACCTGCGGTGGAATACCATGTGCATTGAGCACACCGCTTGCGAGTAGCGCATCAACACTCCGCTCATCGCCCTGACAGGGTGTGGCGTTGCGATATCGTATAGCAATTACAGCAGACATAGTTATTCCTTTCATGAGAGTGCGTATAATGTCATCATACTCGCAATTTCTAGAGAGCATATCATGAACCGCGCGACGTTCCCGCTACTAAATCGAGTGCCTGCACCGATTTTTGTCTTCTGTGCGGTGATTTCAGTCCAATATGGTGCCGCATTGGCACGGCCACTATTCGAAATAGTCGGTGCCGCTGGCACAGTTTTTTTGCGTTTGGCGTTTGCAGCGATCGTCCTGTCGATTATTTTTCGTCCAAATTTGCGCCAAATATATCGCACCAATTTGCGGATTATCGCCTTGTTTGCGCTATCAATTGCAGCATCTACCGTATTCTTCTACACCGCAGTACAACGAATTCCTCTGGGAATCGCTATTGCAATCGAGTTTATCGGCCCATTAGGTGTCGCCGTACTCCATAGTCGCACGTGGCGAGATCGACTCTGGGTAGGCATTGCAGCAGCAAGTATTGCATTATTTGTCCCAGATATCGGTGTCACCCTCGATCCGATTGGCATACTGGCAGCACTCTGTGCGGCGGTTTTCTGGGGCATGTACATTGTCATAGGACAACGCGTCGGCAACAACGTCCCTGCATTTGATGGCCTTGTGGCAAGTGTAATCATTGCCGCATTCTTCATGGCAGGTCCCGGAATCTGGCAAGGAGGCTGGGCGCTCACGCAACCACACGTCTTGTGGCAAAGTGCATTAATGGCATTTGCTGCGGCTATCATCCCGTTCACGTTCGAATTCTATGCCCTCACGCGTATGCATGCGCGCACATATGGAATTTTGGTCTGCACTGAACCATTAGTCGGGGCGCTATTGGGTTGGATTGTACTTGCAGAAGCACTAAACGAACGTGCGATTCTCGCAATTATCGGTATCACTATTGCATCGCTTGGGTCAACAATGACGAGCAAGGAGCAGCACGAATGAGCATTATTTCTCCACCATGCTCCATCGATGAGATGGGGAAACAATTTCCGAATACACATACCAAAGTACAAGAAGTATTGCACCGCATCCAGCACGACGATAATCGTGCAATCATAGAACTCAATCCCGATGCACAACTCTTGGCCGCTCAAAGTGATGAACGCTGGAAGCGTGGGACCCAACGTTCGCCACTTGATGGTCTACCGATTGTAATAAAAGACAACATCGATACAGGAGATCGCATGCAGACGACTGCTGGTTCGACAGCACTTCTGAGCAGTCGTGCAAGTGGTGATGCGTTTTTGATGAAAAAATTGCGCGCAGCAGGGTTGATACCTATTGCCAAAGCCAATATGAGCGAGTGGGCGAATTTCCGCGCCAATCGTTCAAGTAGCGGTTATAGCACGCGTGGAGGACAGTGCACCAACCCGCATGACGCACTGCGCTGCCCCAGCGGATCAAGTTCTGGGTCCGCTGCTGCTGTTGCTGCAGGGCTCGTGCCCGTGGCACTGGGAAGCGAAACAGATGGGTCAATCATATCGCCGTCAGCACGCTGTGGGGTAGTCGGCATCAAACCAACAGTCGGGTTGATCAGTCGCTCAGGTGTTATTCCGATTTCCCCCAGCCAAGACACCGTCGGTACCCATGCAACCACTGTGGCAGATGCAGCACGTGTTCTAGCAATAATTGCCGGGCCAGATGATCAAGATTCAGCAACGCGACACATCCCTGCAGCGCTGCTTGATTCGCTGCACAATCCAATCACCCCATCAACGTGGAAGTCGTTGCGCATCGGTGTGGCACGCAAATCGTATTCGGGATTCCATCCAATGGTTGACGCACAGTTTCAAACACTGGTCGAGCAACTGACTACACACGGACTTACAATTATCGATGATGTCGAAATTCCGCATACCGAGGACGTACGCAAGAGTGATGCAGAATTCATTGTCCTCTTGTACGAGTTCAAACAAGCAATCAACGAATACTTGCGCACACGCATCCCATTTGACGGAATGCAAGATATCGCCCCACGGACGCTTGCAGACCTCATTGCGTTTAATACGACATACCCCAATCCGGATTTCTACTTCGACCAAGAACTCTTTCTGCTGGCAGACGCAATGAGTACCAGCGATCGCCGCCGGTACCAAAAGGCACGCAAGTGGTGTATCGCGCATGCGGCAACCAAAGGTATCGATGCCGCACTTACCCAGCATTCGCTCGATGCCATCATCGTTCCTTCGGGGTCACCTGCCTGGCCGATCGACCAAATTAATGGTGATCACTATCGCGGTGCAGGTGACAGTACAACAATGGCAGCCTGTGCTGGGTATCCACTCATCACCGTGCCCATGGGCAAGATTCAGCATTTACCAGTCGGTGTGACTATCATGGGCACGAAATGGAGTGACGCGACACTCATTAATACAGCAGCTGCGATAGAATTCGTTATAAAAGGAAAATAGTTATGTCAATTAATCGTATAATCGCAAATCTCACACGCAGTCGGCTCGTTGAACTTGCCAGTACGCTTGTTTCGATACCATCAGTGACCAACCACGAAGCAGCAATGAGTGATTTCACTGCATCGTTTTTACACGAATGTGGATATCGCGTGACACGTCTTCCTGTCCCTGAATCGGGAGACACGATTGTAGCCGAGATTGGTCACGGTGAACGATCATTCATGCTAAATTTTCATCTCGATACGTTTGATGTATTTGCGGGTTGGCAAACTGACCCATTCACACCAACGGTGATAGGAAATCGCATGTATGGCCTTGGTGCACATGACATGAAGGGTGGTGCTGCCTGTGTCCTGGCCATTGCAGAGCAGTTTGCCCGTTATGCTGACACATTGAATGCACGCCTCCTTATCACGGCTACGAGTGACGAAGAAAACTGGTCACGCGGCGCACATGCAATCATCAGCGGTGGGTACTTGAATGGCTGCATTGGCAATCTCGTCCCTGAACCAGCCAATGCTGGAACACTCACCATCGGCCAGCGCGGACGGCACGTGTTTCACATCCGTTTTTTTGGCAAAACAGTGCATGCAGCATTCGGTGGTGGCATCAACGCCGCTGCTGATGCGGCACGTGTGGCAGCGGCACTCGAAGAACCCGGTGCGGTCGACCTTGGGTGGAGTTCAGAATTTAATCTCGCTGGCACATTAAATGTCATCGGAATACACAGCGGCGGTACGATGATCCTCGTGCCTGAAGTAGCCGATGTGTGGATTGATCGACACATTCTTCCCGGCGAGACGCTCGCCCATGCAACTGCACAAATACATGATATCGTTGAGCGTACTTGCCGTCATTCGACCTGGGAACTCACGGTCGATGAACGCCCCACACCTGCTCCTGGCCCGTATGTTGTCTCAAAAGACCACCCGATAGTAAAAGCGATGACGACACATCTCCAACACGAATACGAACGACCGGTGACCTATGTGCTTGGCAGGAGTGTCGCTGATACAAGTCACTTCGCATTTCATGGCAACGTGCCAACGTTAATTTGTGGACCACAAGGTGGCAACACATGTGAAACGAATGAATGGCTCGACCTCGATTCCCTGCTCCCAACAGCCCGGGCCATGGCGCATACCACGTGGCAGATGGTGCAGTAACTGAAAGGAATGTCGCATGCAATCATGGCAACGACCCGAGAAACACACGCATCATGGTACGTATGTAACTGTTCGCCCACTAGACGCATCGACAGATTATCCTGCGTTATTTCTTGCTGGACATCGCACACCAGCCCATTTGTACACCTGGCAGTATTTACCATATGGACCATTCTCCAATGAACAGACTTTTGCTACGTGGCTCATCGAACGACAATCAATGAGCGATCCGCTTTTCCACACAGTCTGTCATGCACATACCAATCAACCAGTTGGAATTATTACGATTATGAGTATTTTTCCTGAGTTTGGGCGTGCCGAGCTTGGTCACATTTGGTATGATGTGGACATACAGCGCACCGCATGTACGACTGAAGCAACCTACTTGTTGTTACGGTATTTATTTGATACGCTCAAATATCGACGTGTCGAGTGGAAGTGCGATGCACACAATCTACGCAGTCGTAATGCAGCGTTGCGGTTGGGCTTCAGTTTCGAGGGGATTTTTCGTCAACATATGCTGGTAAAAGGGATAAACCGTGATACTGCATGGTTTTCCATGATTGACCAAGAGTGGCCGCAAATTCAGCAACGCTATCTCGAGTACTTCGCCGGAAGGCGTACACATCTCGCACGATAATTAATGAGGCAGCAACATGGCACATCCCAAAGTCCCATTTAATCTCCCGTATATGACCGGGAAAGAGCTCGAGTACATCAATGATGCATATCAGCTCGGTAAGTTATCAGGGAATGGTAAATACACGAAACTATGCCAATCATTACTCCAACAACGAGTTGGTAGCGCCAAAGTTTTGTTAACTCATTCATGTACTGCTGCACTTGAAATGGCGGCACTTCTAGCAGACCTCCAACCGGGCGATGAAGTTATCATGCCGTCGTATACATTTGTCTCAACAGCAAACGCAGTGGTACTCCGGAATGCAATCCCTGTCTTTGTTGACATTCGACCAGACACGCTGAATATTGATGAACACCTAATCGAAGCTGCTATCACAGCGCGTACCAAAGCAATCTTTGTTGTTCATTATGCAGGCGTGGCCTGTGAAATGGACACAATCATGGAGATTGCACACCGCCATAACTTGTATGTTGTCGAAGATGCCGCCCAGGGCTACGAAGCGTTTTACAAAGATCGCCCACTCGGCAGCATTGGACACTTTGCAGCAATGAGTTTCCACGAAACAAAGAACGTAATCTCAGGAGAAGGTGGCGCGTTATTTGTGAATGACCCCGCTCATGTCGACTTGGCAGAAATCATCTGGGAAAAAGGAACGGATCGTAGCCAATTTATCCGCGGACTTGTCGATAAATATACATGGCAACATGTGGGTTCATCGTTTTTGCCGAGTGAGATTATCGGCGCGTTTTTGCTCGCACAACTCGAGGAAGGCAAACAGATTACACAAAGCCGACTCGACACATGGCAAGAATACCACACCGCATTTGCAGAGATTGAAGCAGCAGAGTACCTGCGTCGCCCTGTTGTGCCAGCATATTGCCAGCACAATGCACACATGTATTATGTCATCCTGCCGACTGCTGAACTACGGAATCGCATCCTCGATCATTTGAATGCGCTCAACATCGTAGCGATTTTTCATTACATTCCATTGCACAACTCCCCTGCAGGCTTACGCTACACACGTACCCACGGGCGTATGGATGTGACTGATTCACTTAGTTCGCGGCTACTCCGACTGCCAATGTTCAATTTTATGGATGAAACGTTGCGACAACGCGTCATTACATCCGTCATAGAACTTGCTCAATCACAATAGCGTTATAGTGTTGCGACTACATCGGCAATCGCATTAAACTGCACGTCGCGGCGCGATTGACAATGCTGTATGAACTCTTCAAGCATTTGGATGCGGTGTCCACGACCAATTACTTGTGGATGCATTGCAACAGTGAGAATACCATTGTCTTGGTTGTGATGCATCCAGTCAAAATCTTTTGTCCATATTTCAAATACCTTGCTCGGCGCAGATGTGCCGTTACGATATGGGCTAAAGTTAAACTGAAAGTGCACCCAATCATCAAACTCGAAACAAAACGGTATCTCCCAGATTGCAGACTCACGCCCTTTTATGAGCGGTTCCTCACGGCTGACTTTATCGCCGACACGAGGGTGATATGGACGAAAATCATCGGCCATCAGACTCGAATCATATCTAAACCCGTACTCTTCGAGTAAGGACAGTGTGACTTGAGAGAAATCTGCAGAAGGCGAGCGAAAACCGAGTGGTTGCACACCAATCCGCTTGAGTGTCGCCAAGGCACGTTCCATATCACGGCGCTCTTCATCAGGAGTCTGTTCACTTGGATCCACGTGTGCATACGAATGATGTGCTACTTCATGTCCTGCATTTATGATGTCATATACAGGTTGTGGAAATGAATCAATGGTGTGCCCTGGAATAAAAAACGTCGCTTTGATGTTGTATTCCTGTAATAGCTTCAAAACTCGCGGAACACCGACCGTTGCCCCATACTCACCACGCGACAACATTGCAGGCGTCGTATTTGGGTAGCCAAACCAAACAGACATTGCATCAAAATCAAATGTCAAACAAACGGTACTCGGCATAGAACCTCCAAGGATGAGCGCAACTTTCTATACGCATAATCATACTACGAGATATACCATAGAGTAAGCAGAAAGAGAGGAGGAGTTATGTATACTGATGAACAGCTTTGGGAGTTTTTTCAACAACGAACTCCTGCGTATGATGGAGTCTTCTATGTGGCCGTCATTACCACAAAGATATTCTGTCGACCTTCATGTAGTGCAAAACCATTACGAAAAAACATTTTGTTTTATGTCAATTTAAAAGAAGCAGTAGCAGCTGGATTCCGACCATGTAAACGTTGTCATCCAGAAAGTATCAGTCCAGAGATACAGGCGATCAATACGACGTGTCGATTCATAGAACATCACATCGATCACGTTAATCTTAAGGCATTAGCAGATATGGTCGGCTATAGTCCCTTTCATTTCACTCGTCTATTTAAGGCACACCTTGGTGTATCGCCGAAACAATATGCAGCAATGGTACGCCGCACACGCATACGCGAAATGCTACGGCCAACGACACCCATAAGTCACGCTGCATTCGATACTGGTTACCAATCACTTGGTGCACTCTATGCTGATATGCCACTTGGAATGACACCCACGCAATACCGATCTGGAGCGAAAGACCTGCAACTAGAATATGACGCGATGTCAACACCCTTTGGTATTCTCGTTGTGGTGACTACTCCTGCAGGAATTTGTTTTGTTGGATTTACCGAACACCACGATGACGTTTTTTCATTGGTAAAACACGAGTTCCCAGCAGCGCAGCTTATTGCATCACAAAATCGCCAACATTTAACCCAAGCAGTACATAATTTACTTACCTCCCAGCCACATCATGTAGATATTCCACTCGATATCCGGGCTACTGCATTTCAGCAGCGTGTTTGGCAGGCTCTACGAGAAATTCCGTATGGCGAGACACAAACATATCAACAAATTGCCATTGCGATCAATCACCCACGTGCAGCACGGGCTGTGGCAAACGCATGCGCGCAGAACCCGGTGGCGATTATAATCCCGTGCCATCGTGTCGTCCACAATGACAAGTCACGTGACGGGTATCGTTGGAACGTCACACGAAAACGTGCTATTCTTGCACAAGAACAGACGGCGATCAATCAGGAGTAACACATGCGAAACGTTGCAGTCGTCACAGGTGCCGCACGCGGTATAGGGCGAGCCATAACCGAAACGCTTCTTGCCCAAGGATTGACTGTCGTTGCCGCCGATATCCAATCTATCCCATATCAACTGCCATACCTTGCACCGTATCGTATCGATTTAACGGATCAACTGGCCGTGCAACAACTCTTTGCTGCAATGAAACGCACATATGGCGGCGTCGATGTGCTCGTGAATAACGCCGGAAGTTGCATCATGGAAGAGTTTGTCGAAACGACCAGTGAATCATTACATGCACAAATGGCGATGAATTTCGACAGTGCGTTTTTTTGCTGTCAAGCTGCAATCCCATTGATGCAGGCACGTACCGGTACCAAAAAAATCATCAATATTTCTTCAAATGGCGCATATAACTTTGAAGTGTTTGATCCGGCACCGTACAGAGCAAGCAAAGCAGCCGTCGATAGCATGACAAAGCATTTGGCACGTCGACACGCCAAAGAACGCATCTGTGTCAATTCGATTGCCCCTGCCATGACCCGTACAGATTTGTTTGATGTGGTGTCACCCGACGTACTCGCACAAGCAATTGCAGGTATGCCACACGGTGAACCAATGCAACCGTCACAAATTGCCAACTGGGTGGCATTTCTTGCATCACCGATGGGTGATTGTTGTAGCGGAAATGTGATTGTTTTGAATCAAGGGCGAGATGTGCGCTAACAATACCAATATGGTGCTTTGCGCATGACCTGCCATTGTTGTGGGCTGTGACCATAAATCAACCACGCATGGCGCTCGATTGCGAGATGACGCAGCATGTGTGCAGATTGGCGTGTCATTTCAGGATCTTCGGCGTCGCTCCACGTATCTGCGTCAAACTCTTCGGGTCGAGAAATAGCATCAGCGGCAAGAATGACCATGCCGAGTGTCGGCAACATCACTGTCAACGAAAAGTGTCCCAGTGTATGACCAGGTGTCGGAAAGAAAAGCACTCCAGGTGCAATTTGTGTGGCATGGGTGACAGCATTTGTGGGAATCACTGGCCATTGCACGCGTGACTTCCCGTCCCAGTAGCGTGGGGTCGCATGACTGCGTTCTTCGGCTGAAATCCAGAGTGTAGCGTTGGGGAATTCATCGATGCGTCCGACATGGTCAACGTGTCCATGGGTAATTACTAAATCGGTTATGTCAACATTCGACAATCCAACTAAGGCAAGCTGTGCCTGCGGATTTTGCTGGTCGGTGTACTGCACTAATTCACCAAACGCACCAAGGCCATCTGCACGACAGACAGCGAACGGGTCTGCGATATAATCACGATGAAACCCCGTATCGACCAGAATGTTGCGGTTACCTGATTGAATGAGGAACCCTTGTATTCCGATTTGTCGTCCATTCTGATACACTTCAAATGTCCCATAGTCGAGAATCGCCATTCGCATATGTTTCACCATACAAAGGAGTATCGATGCAATCAATTGTAGTACAAGATGGAACACGTATCGCATATGCAACATTCGGTACACGCGGTGAGCCGGTAGTATTGCTTCATGGATTTACCGGTACTGGCACAGGACATTTCCCCAACGAAATCCCAATCCTCGAGCAATCACACGTTGTCTATGCCCCAGATCTGCCTGGCTACGGCAGCAGTGCACCACCAAATCGCGTCTTTGGTGTCGATTTTTATCAACGAGATGCACAACACATGCTTGAGTTTATTCGCGCGCTCGACGTGGGGCCAGTACATATCATAGGGTTCAGTGATGGTGCCGAAATTGCGCTTCTCATCGCTGCCCGCGCTCCCGAACTCGTCAAATCAGCATTTGTTTGGGGCGTCTGTGGGCGTATGACGCCAGAAATGGTTAATGGCGTGCATAAATGGCTGCCTGTTGCAGAATGGGGCGAAGATAAAGCAGCGTGGAAAGACGAAATCATTGCATTTCACGGCGAAGCACAATTCGTCCCCATGATTGAGGGCTGGGTAGCCGCTGCCGATGCAATCTTGGCACGTGGCGGCGATATTTTGTTCGGTGTTGCCAAACAAATACGCTGCCCTGTGACCATCGTGCATGGGAGCAATGATTTTGGCAACCCGATTCCGGTGGTGTCCGCACTCGCAGCCATTATCCCGAATTGCCGATTTCATCTCCTCGATGGAATCGGGCATGACATTCAATTTGAAGCACCAGCACAACTACATGCACATTGGCAACACCATGTGAAGTAGCTAACTGCAATCGTTCGAGATTTAGCTGCCCGCATTCCATCATGCACGTTGCATGTATTCCCAGAGGCAGATCACTTTGTCCAGCACGACGCTCCAGCAGAACTGCATACTTGTTATTTGAAGGAATCTAACCATACACCCCCTGCAACGCAGATGTTGCAGGGGGTGTATGCAGAAGACCGTTACTTCCCCGCAGAAAGTGTTTGCGTGATTTGCTCAATATGTGAGCGTGTATGTCCTGAGTAGATGCGCAACAAATCATCGAGTGAACGTTCGCCATAACTGACGCTGATGCCAGTGCGTGCATACTGCGCGTCGCTCAACGACTCCAACATGCGCACCCAGCGAATGTGCATCGCACGCATCAATTCAAGCGACACGCTAATATCGACTTCTGACGCATCAGCCAACGTTGCAAACGCATCCGGACTGTACGGCTTCCACGTCGGTTTATCCTCGGTCAACACAAGTCGCATATTGTTGATGGCATAGCTGTGTGCGTCAGGTAAATGATGGACATTCTGTGCGACTGTCCATTCATTGGGCACATACACGGTGGATAGTTGGGTCGGGCTCAACGAAGCAACAGCAGCTGCGATTTCGTCGTGGGCGCTTCGCAACAGATTAATGGCTTGTTGGCGTTCGGCGTGTGTAAGCATACTACTCCTCATCAAAAGTACATTTGCGTCATTATCATACCAAAGTTTGCCATCTAATAGTGATATGATAGACACGGTGACAAATGAGGAGGAATGAATGGCACCCGCACATAATTTCAATGCTGGCCCCGCAGTACTACCCGCTGAAGTCATCGCGCGCGTACGGGACGAACTCACTGATTACCAGGGGACCGGCATCTCGATACTAGAATCTAGTCATCGTTCCAAGCAGTACGAGACCATAAATCACCGTGCAATCGAGCGCTTGAAGCGCATTCTTGGGCTTGGAGACGATTTTTCTATCGGATTTCTCCAAGGTGGTGCTAGCCATCAATTCGCCATGCTACCGATGAACATTTTGCATTCATCAAACACGGCAGCGTATATTTTGACCGGTGTATGGGCCGAAAAAGCCTATGAAGAAGCACAGCGTGTGGGCTCCGCCACAATCGCAGCGAGCAGCAAAGCAACCGGCTATCGGTCAATCCCAGCCAGTGAAACGTGGCAAATTCAGTCTGATAGTGCCTACCTACATATCACGTCAAATAATACGATTTATGGCACACAATGGCATGCATTGCCTGATACCACCACACCACTCGTGATTGATGCGAGTAGCGACATCGCTTCGCGGGAACTCGACCTGCGTAATGTCGGCATGATCTATGCAGGTGCCCAAAAGAACCTTGGCCCTTCTGGGGTGACGGTGGTTGCGATTCACCGTGAATTCCTAGCCAGCATGCATGATCGCATCCCGACGATTTTGCGGTACCAGACTCATTTGAGCAATAACTCACTCTACAACACGCCGCCGGTTTTTTCGGTGTATATGCTCGATCTCGTCCTCGAATGGATCGAAGGGATTGGGATGGCAGAACTTAGTCGTCGCAACCAACAAAAGGCAGCAACAATCTACGATGTTATCGATCAATCGGGTGGCTTCTATCGTGGACATGCCGAAAAGAATGCCCGTTCATTGATGAACGTCGTCTTTCGTTTGCCCGATGAAGCGCTCGAGAAGGAATTTTTGGCACAGGCCGCAGCCGAACGCATGATTGGACTTGCCGGTCACCGCAGTGCAGGTGGCATCCGTGCCTCCATGTATAACGCGCTCCCAATTGCGTCCGCCGAGGCATTAGCGAGTTTGATGCGCGAATTTTTACGGGTACACGGGTAAGCAGGGCGAGGTGCATGATGATGCGCAATGAAATAACCACAGAAACAGTACGTGAACGTATTGTCTTTTTGATATACGAATGGATTCTCATCGTCGGTTGGCTACTATCACTCGGTATGATATGGCGGCAGAGTGTTTTTTACACGATCTATGTTGGTATCGGGTTCGGATGGGGCAATCGGGCAGTCTTCATCATCATGTTGATGGTACTGATGGGACTGGCCGTAGTTGCACTCACAATGACCGGGGTCTGGCTTTCTAATCGCCCACACACACAATCATTGTTGGTACGTTGGTTGATTGGTGTGGGTTGGCTTGTAGCGACATCTGCCGTCGGATACGGCATCATCATGCTATACGGTGGCTCGTTTTCACCATAGCCACACACATAAGAGGAGTTTAATACTATGGCGCCACGCATATTATTAATCGATGGACATGCACTCGCATTCCGTGCATTTTATGCACTGGCAGATACTGGGATGCGCACATCCACCGGCGAAGCAACGTTTGCAGTATACGGCTTCGTTTCGATTATGCTAAACGCCATCCGCGAACACAACCCGACACATATTGCCGTGTCATTTGATATTGGCCGCACGTTTCGTGATGATTTGTATGATGCCTACAAAGCCGGACGTGCAGAAACACCGCAAGAGTTTCATTCACAGCTCGAACGCATCAAAGAGATGATGCAGGCATTTAATATCCCGATTTATGTGGCCAAAGGCTTCGAAGCCGACGACGTACTAGGGACTTTGGCTCGTCAGGCTACTTCATTACATGTTGAAACCTATATCCTCACTGGGGACAGCGACACATTGCAACTCGTAGACTCCCATGTCCGAGTGGTGCTCGCAAATCCATATGGTCAGCGCATGAGTTCGATTGTGTACGACGAAGCCAAAGTAATCGAGCGATATGAAGGACTCAAGCCACATCAACTCGCTGACCTGCGTGGCTTGAAGGGTGATACCTCTGATAATATTCCGGGCGTCAAAGGAATCGGTGAAAAGGGCGCAATCACACTTTTGAATCAGTTCGGCAGTGTCGAAGACATCTTTACCAATATCGAGCTTGTCCCAAATCGCTACAAAAAAATCCTGGTAGATCAGTATGAAGCGGCTGCATTCAGTAAACGCTTGGCTACGATTGTCGTTGATGTACCGATTGAACTCAACATGGACGATTGCGCGATTAATCATTATGACAAGCAACAGGTTATTCGGTTTTTCCAAAGCCTAGAATTCGGCCAATCGTTGATAAGCCGTCTCCCCACACCAATAGCCTCTCCATCGGCCACGCCACTCCCAGAAACGCCAAAGGCACACGCAACGGCCTACGTGCCGACACAACAGCTCGATATGTTCGGCGCTATGGTCAGTCACGACACAACGCTCAAGCAGGGATATCAGACCGTACTCGACGAACAGACCTTGCAGGATGTCGTTACACGCTGTCGTACGGCAGAAGTGTTTGCCTTCGATACAGAAACAACCGGCACACGCGTTTTTGTTGATGCGTGTATCGGTATTTCCATTGCATGTGTTGCGCACGAAGCCTGGTACATTCCAATTAGCCACACAAATGTGGTGACGCTCGATCGCACCAAAATCGTGAGTGTACTGGCGCCGCTCTTTGCAGATGTGCACATCGGGAAATACACGCATAATGCCAAATTCGACATCGAAGTATTGGGTCAACTCGGGATTACCGTAGCAAATGTACAATTCGACAGTATGCTGGCTGCGAGTTTGCTCGACAAACGACGCAGCCTTAAAGAACTTGCATTTTATGAACTCCAACTCCCAGATGTACCGACCACGATTGATCAACTGATAGGCAAAGGCAAGCAACAAATCACTCTCGACAATGTTGACATCGGTGCGGTGACGAATTATGCGGCAAGTGATGCTGATTACACCCTACAGCTATGTACATTACTCGCTCCACAAATCCAGAACGTACCTGGAGTGAATGATATTTTCCGCACACTGGAATTGCCGCTCATTGATGTCCTGGTACGAATGGAACAAGCGGGTATTTGTGTTGATGCAGCGTACCTACGCGAGTTATCACAGCGAGTAAGTACCCGCATCAATGCACTCGAAGCAGAAATTCACGCCATTGCCGAGACACCATTCAATATCGCATCGAGTGATCAATTGAGTGATGTGTTATTTGGGAAACTCGGGTTGCCCACACAAGGGCTCGAAACAACCAAAACAGGGCGCTATTCACTGACTGCTGAGGTGCTCGAAAAATTACGGAGCAGTGATCATTCAATGATTATTGAGCGTATTTTGCAGCATCGGCAGTTGAGCAAACTGAAGTCGACCTACATTGACGCACTCCCTGAACTCATCAATCCACACACCGGACGCGTACACACGTCATACAATCAACTAGGCGCTGCCACGGGACGACTGAGCTCGGTAGAGCCTAATTTACAGAATATCCCCATTCGAACAGCGTTGGGCCGGAAAATCCGTAAA
>CAZIKU010000007.1:0-28339 GCA_964539815.1 uncultured Klebsiella sp.
ACGAAAATGCTGAACAGCAGGCTCGGCATGGGTCGTTGGGCATTGCGAATATAGAGCGCTTTGGCGAAGTCGCCAGTCTGTCCGGGTGTGGTTCCACCCAGAAAGAGTCCGACGGTGTAAATGCGACTCAACTCCCAGATTCCAGGCGGGTTGAGTCCGAGTTCACGCATGATGACTTGCCAGCGCCATGCTTTCACGATGATGAAAAAAGGCATCAACCCGAGCGATAGCGCCACTGGCCACCAATTGACGCTTTTCAGGGCGTCGGCAAGCAACGTAAAGTCAGTGCGCCACAAAAAGATGACGAACAACAACGGACCGATGAGGCGCAATGCCCAGCGAGTGATTCCGTGCCGCATTAGCGCCGCTCCTCACGTCGTTGGAATCGCAGCCCGGCGATTTGTTCGGCGAGGAGCCCAAACATGAAGATGATAATGCCGCCGACAAACAATGCGACCGATGAATTGGGGATGCGAAAGCGGCCGATATCGGTGATGAAATAGCTGACAAGAAATGACACCAGACTCAACACGCCCATGCTTACGGCTACGGGGAAAAAGATGCGCATCGGCGCAAATAACGTGGTAATTCGTAAAATGATGCCCGTAAAGCGGAACCCGTTGCGTAGCAACTTCTGCGCACTGTGTCCAGTGCGCCGTGGTGCCACATCGATTGGTTCGAAGCGCACATGGTACCCTGCTTTGCCAAACGCGAGTGCACTTGTCGTCGGCCAAGACATTTTGTTGGGCAACAAATGCAAAAATTCCAACATTACATCACGTCGCATGGCCCGAAATCCCGATGTGAGGTCACGCATATCCATTTCAATGAGATAACTGCCCAGCTTGTTGAGGAGGGTATTCCCTAGCCAGCGAATCGTATTCTGCTGCCCGGATCGACTGCGCTCGCCGATGACCATGTCATACGGCCCGATATGCGTGAGGAGTTTGGGCATATCCGCAGGATTGTGTTGCCCATCTGCATCGAGCACGACCACCACATCACCGTGTGCTGCGCGCACGCCAGTTTTGATGCCAGCACCGTTACCGATGTTGTGTGGGCGACGAATAACCGTCGCACCTGCCCGTTCGGCTTGGTCTGGAGTATTGTCACTCGATGCATCGTCGACGACGATGATTTCTGCATCAGGGACGACCGACTTGACGCCTGCAATTACACCGGCAATCGTATGTGTCTCGTTACGTGCGGGGATAACCACACTGATTGAAAAGGGCCATTGTTGTGGCGCAGACATGCATCCCTCCAGTGCGCTATGGCACACGTTCAAACTACTCCATTATACCAAGCTATGGGCGATTGGCACAGAATTGACCGTCAATGATTCGATAGCGATCAAACTGGGCCAAAACTGCGGTATTTGGCGGTGGTTGCACTTCTTTTGACCATACGATGAGTGCAGGTTGTGTCTGACAGAGTGCATCGATGTCCACCGGTGCCTGCAGTGTGCGATAGACGCGATTTTGCGCAAATGCGGCATACTTCCCCAATGGACTATCCGGACCAACGACATAGGCAACCATATCAGGTTCATGCGTCGCAATATACGCAATCACGTCGCGCTCATCTGTGGGTTGTGCATCGATTACTGCGCTGCGACCAGCTGCACTGCCAGGAATACTCACTGCGACAAGTATACATATCACCCAGATGCGTTGATGCCACGATATATGCGTGATACTCTTGGCGATTCCCCATATGGCAAACAGAGCTGCCACCCATGTCAGTGGCAACAGAAAGCGCGGCAAAATGAATGCAATGGCCGATATTGTGATAAAAAGGAGCCCCCATAGGGCGGCTAGGTGATATGTGCGTGGCAAATACCTACGCCATACATAGCCCATAGCAATTACAAGTCCGATTACACTCATCCAGTTAAGCGGGAAACTCAGCAGGCGTAACCACGTTGCACGTTCGTATTCACCAACACTATGACCAAAAATAGCCATCATGTTGTGTGCCCACGACTGCCAAAACCGCACTGGGTCGTTGAGAATTACCGTCTGCAACGATATCGTATCGGGGACATCACCCCAGCGACCCCAATCCAGATTCCCATAGACTGCGAGCCAGCTGTTTTTGGCCTGATAACTAAACAGTACCTGGCCAGTATCGCGAATATTTACCCACAGTTGTGTAGCAGCCCCAATACACCAGCCACCGATAATCCAGCCGAGCTGTCGGATGCGCGTGCCACTCCGAGACGGGGACGTAATCTGCCACACAATCATTGTAATTATCAGGACAATGCCTGTATGCCGCACCAGGAATGCGATCCCTGCAATGATGCCCGCCCACAAAAACCAGCGTGGTCGTGCAGGGGCACGCATGAGTACTGCACAGGCCAATGTACATAATGCAGTGAATGTCATATCGCTGCCGATGCTCAGCGCATACTGTGTATAGAGACTACTCGTTGCCACTGCAATTGTCATGAGTGCGCCCCAATACTGCCCGAGCACAAATCGAGCCAGCCACCAGGTTGCGATTAATGCGATGCTGGCAATTGCGACTGCCCACCAGCGTGCGCTATCAAACGCACTGATGCCGATACTTTGACGAATGGCATGGATGAGTAACGGATAGCCGAGATTATAGAACGGATCTGCAGCAAACACCGATGTCAGCGTATCACTGCGGCTTGCAAACGAACGGAAATCTTTCTCGACGCCAGGTACTGCAAGTGTCACATGAGCGCGTTGTGCTATGCCAATATATATCGTCCACGCACTTATCACGAGCCAACTCACCAGGTCTCCCCAATGCGGAATGTGCGTCATAATCCAGCGTACGTGGCGATTCAGTAGCATGAGTGATAATCCCACGCAACAATAGGCCATGCTCGTTGGTACCGGGTACCACCACTGCCACCGCCATGTCACGGATGCCAACACAATTGGTACGCATACGCATATTGCGATGTTCATCCAGCGTTGCTGGGAATATGGCAATACGACGAACCACAAGAGGACACTGACCAGTGTAACCCAGAGCGATGGCCAGATGTAGGGGGTGGCGCCAGGTGCCGTGCTAATCGTAATTTCGTCGACGAGTACACCTACAGGTCGGAAATCCCCTGCTTGCCATGGGCCTACGTCGCTATGTATTGCCAAGAATACCGTAAACGGTTTGAATATTCCACCGCTAACTGGCACGGTGATACGTTGCCACGTATTGTCGATCTCCCCCGTGAATACGGTTTCGGTTCCGTTGGTAGTAATCGTGAGTTGTTTGGTCACTGGTGCGCGGAGCCGCATGGTTAGCGTCATAGGATGCGCATACTGCGGAATGATGATGGCGGCATCACTGCCGCTCCAGCGGGCATTACCTGGTGTTGCAAACACAGCGGGGATGGCTTCTTGATCAAAGAAGCCTTGGGTGTATGCACTATCGTATCCACCAATATCGACGGTATAGGTGGAGGGAATCATGCACAACACCGCGAACAGCAATCCACTCACGAGTGCAATGGTGATTGGGTGAATGTACGGTGTAATGCGTTGCATGGATGACTGCTCCCGGCGTGTGTTATTGAATCTTGCCTACGCTCTATGGTATAATACGCCATGAATGCAGGATTTGCATGATGTGACGACGGAGCCCACCATGGCACGACTTTCACGCGCTGAGCGCCGCCGCATGACGGCACGCGATGCAGTTGTACGACAAACACCACGATCCGTTGAGGACATAATCAACGAACCATCAGAAGAATCTCCCATTGTCGCAGAGCCTGTACGCACTGTACGCACGACTCGTCGTGTTACGCGTGTTGCGGAGCATGTTGATTACACCGCAGAATACCGCATCATTGGTCATGATTTGCGTCGCATCGCATTGTGGGGCACACTCTTGATTGCCATCATGATTGGGATTCGTTTCTCAGGTCTAGTATAGTCGGTTTTTGGTAGTCCCGATACACAAATCCCCCCGCTGGCAGATGCCAGCGGGGGGATTCATTCGTACACTATTTCTTTTTGGCTGCCTGTTGGTCTTGGCTGGCCTTGAGGCGCTTCATGAAGCGATCAACTTGGCCGGCCGTGTCGACGATACGCTGCTCACCGGTGTAAAACGGGTGGCATTTGGCGCAAACGTCAAGACGCAATGCTTCTTTGGTCGCAACCGTCGGCCATGTGCTGCCACAACCGGCGCACGTGTAGACCGTCTGGTACGTTTTGGGGTGGATACCTTGCTTCACCGCATGCTCCTTATTTCTCGCCCTCGACGGCGTAGACACTGACTTGCTTCTGGGTGCGGCTATACTGCTCGAACACCACCTTGCCAGGAATCATCGAGTAAATCGTGTAGTCACGCCCCAAGCCGACATTTTGGCCAGGCTTGAACTTGGTACCATTTTGGCGAATGATGACTTCGCCAGCACCGACAACTTGGCCGCCAAAGCGCTTCACACCAAGCATCTTCGGGTTGCTATCACGACCGTTGCGTGAGCTACCAACACCTTTCTTATGTGCCATGACACAATTCTCCTCTGCGTTTGACTGCTATGCGCTCGCTGCTGCTTTGCTGCGGCTCTTCTTGGCTGGCTTCTTCTCTTCGGCTGGGCCGACTTCGATTTTTGTGACTTGCACGCGTGTGAGATCCTGGCGATGCCCGGTGCGGCGACGAATGCGCTTCTTGCTCTTGTAGTGGAAGACGACGATTTTGTCGTCCTGCACTGCACCGATGACTTTGACATGGACGCGGGCATCAGCGACGGTTGGCGTTCCCACGACGGTCTCTTCACCACCGAGTACGAGGACTTCGCTGATGACGAGCTCACTGCCTGCGACTGCTTCACTTTGCAGGGCAATATCAAGCACTTGCCCTTCTTGTACGCGGTACTGCATACCGCGATCACGAATGATGGCGTACAACGTTTTCTCCCTTGCCGCTGCATATCTCCAACGGCATTCCGTTGGCGCCGCAACTACATTACAACAATCCACGCTTTGCGTAGAAGAATATACCAACGTTTAGTATACGGATTAAGTAGTGCTGTGTCAAACGCATTTGTATTTTGGTATTGTCCAGCAACGTTCGCCGATACCATCACTCTCACTGAGTATTCATTGTCAATACTGTGCTGAACTGCTATACTATTTTCATACCCCCGGGGGGTATATTCGTAGAAATGAAAGGACGCATACAAATGTCACATCATGCCCACAACATCACTGATGCCGAATTCGACACCAAAGTCCTCAAATCATCGACTCCTGTAGTTGTTGATTTCTGGGCACCATGGTGCGGCCCGTGCCGTGTCGTTGGTCCAATCCTCGAAGAATTGGCTGGGGAATACACCGGCAAGATTTCCGTCGTAAAAGTCAACACCGACGAACATGCAAAGCATGCGGCTCAGTTCGGTGTGCAGGCAATTCCGACGATGATTGTGTTCAAAGATGGCAAAGAAGTAGACCGCATCGTTGGTGCCAAAGCCAAATCAGCACTCAAAGCTGATTTTGACAAGTGGACACAAGCCTAGAGGGTGCCATGACTGACCAGTCATTCCCATTGAGTGATGAAACTCGGGTGGACATGATGGCACGTCTCAGTCGCATCGAAGGACAAATCCGTGGAGTGCATCGCATGCTTGGTGACGGTAGAGATTGTCAGGATGTGATTACACAACTGTCTGCAATCAAGGCGGCAATCACGAGTGTCAGTACTGCACTCGCCGAGCGATGCGCCCACGACTCACTCTGCGGAGATGGTCCCGTCGATAGTGCAGAACTCACCCGGTTATTGGCGCTCCTGCGCGCGTCACGCTAAATTCCATTCGCACACCCCACCCGTGCACCTAGTGCGCGGGTGGGGTGTGTTGTGTGCGCCATTGAATCATGCGATGGAGCAGTTTATCTGCGATGGATGGTGCCATGGCACTTGCCCACAACAGCATGCGATCCTGCCAGCGTGTGTAACTGATGCGTGAGTGGCGTGTGAGTGTGCGTGCGACCACGGTGGCTACGACGTGTGGTGAAATGCCACGATTGCGCTGTCGACGCACTTCACCATTGCTGCCCATGCGATGCGCAAAAAACTCCGTAGCCACGGTTCCTGGGCGTACGACGCTCAACCGAATTGGACTACTGAGTAATTCGATGCGCAACGCATCGCAGATTCGTTCAAGTGCCCCTTTGCTGGCACAGTACCCACCACTGTATGGCAGTCCTTGAACACCCACCACAGAAGATACCACGACAATACTGCCATGATGCTGCGCTAAGAATTGCGGCAGCACAGCCTGTACGGCAGAGATAACTCCACCGACATTGACATTCATACACTGCACGACATCGTCCCAGCGTAATTCGGCTACTGGTGAACTTAAGCCGATGCCTGCATTACAGACAATCCCGTCTATGCGTCCATAGGTATCCAGTGCATGGCGTACTACGGCCGGCATCGTTTCTGGGAGTGTAATGTCACCAGCAACCCAGCTGTGTTGACCGGGAAGTGATGCGACCACTGTCGCAAGTGCTTCTTCACGGCGAGCGACTGCGACCACATGGGCACCGTGGCTTGCCAAATGGTGGACGCAGGCAGCACCTATTCCGGCACTTGCGCCAGTCACAATAATAACGGCATCACGTAGTTGCATCGCTGGTACCTCCTCCCAACTGTTCGTACTGATCAACCAACCAGTCCATGGTGTATTGCCAGTCACATGTCTGCGCGTATGCGTACGCTTGAGTTGCGAGTTGCTGGCGTAACTCGTGATTTGCAGCAAGCAACTGGACTGCATTCACGAGTTGTGCTGGTTGTGAGTGGTCGTATGTCAGGCCGTTCTGCATGTGGCGCATCGTCTCTGTCAACCCGCCCACAAATGGTGCAACGACGGACAATCCGCACGCCATTGCTTCGAGTGGCGCGAGTCCGAATGTTTCACTTTGCGATGGAAAGACAAAAAGGTCGGCACTGTTGTACATTTCGATTAATGCCTCCCCACGAAGTATCCCCACAAAGCGTGCATTCGTGTTGCTAAACAGTGCCTTGATTTGCTCGGTTTCTGGACCACCACCCACAAGGACTAATTGTATGCCAGGGATTGCACACAACGGAAGTAAATCTGGCAATCCCTTTTCGCGCGAGAGTCGCCCTACATACAATGCAATCAGTGTATGCTGTTCATCCTGGCACAATGAATCTCGTAGAGCAGTAGATGCAGTTGTTTTGCGGAAACGCGTCAGGTCGATTCCCCGTTGCCAATGTGCCACATTGGGAATCCCGTTGCGTACGAGTTGGCTACAGGTTGCCTGTGAGGGAGCGAGATTTATTTGGGCGAACGAATGCCAAAATCGAAAGAATGTCCATGCAATCGGTAATCCCCATGTCCCTGCATATTGTTTGACATAATGGTCAATGTCCATATGCACTGAGGCCACCAATGGCACGTGGCCAATGGTGGCCATGATAATCCCAGCGGTGCCGATGAATGTGGGATTCATTACATGAATGATATCGGGTTGAAAGGCGCGGATGGCACGGATTCCTGACCGTGTTGGAAATGAGCACCACAACTCGGGGTAGAGTGGAAATGGTGGTCCCCATGACGGATAGACGCGACTGCCATGAAACTCGTCTGGTGCTCCAGGTGGCGCATAGATAATCACTTGATGTCCACGTGCCACGATGCGCTGATGCATCTGTTCAATAATGGTTACTACGCCATCGATTTTGGGGAGAAACGTTTCGGTAAACAATGCAATACGCATGTGAATGCTCATCTGTGTGTCTGGCAAAATCATCGCCTCTCTTCATGATACAATGGAGTTCTATATACACAAGGAGGGTCACGTGCTGTCTGCCAAGCAACTTACTGCGTTTTTTCGTGAAACATCACCTGCGCTCATGCGCATTATTTTGATTAGTGTGCTCTTTGGGCTGGCTGCAAGTGTGTCTGATGTATTGTTTAATTTTTATCTCGAAAGCCTTGGATATGGTAACGAAGTTGCCGGGCAGATGAATTCCGTCTATAGAATGGCAGGATTTATTACCGGTATCCCACTCGGTATGTTGATGGATCGCAAAGGTGCACAAGCCGTGCTTGTGGGAGGCATGATTTGTTATGCAGCAGGCTGGGCACTGCTCTTGGCCTGGGGCGATATTCGCTTCATTGGAGTCATTTATTTCGTGATCGGGGCTGCGAGTATTGCCACATATACTTCCGTGATTCCGTTGTTGAGCGGTATCATTGATGCGAGTCAGCGTGCCACTATCTTTGGAATTAATGCTGGTGCAACAGTCGCAGTTGGTTTCGTGGGGTCACTGTTTGGCGGGGCATTGCCATCATTAATTGCACCGCTACTCGGGGTGAGTGCCACCGATGTGAGTGCATATCGTGTGGCGCTTCTGAGTGTGTCGATTATCGGGTTCTTATCGTTGATACCACTCTTTGGTATGCATGCAGCGGTCACCAAGCAACAAAATGTGCAGAAGCAACAACCGAATACTGATGTAGTAACTGCCGTCCCATTTAGTCGGATATTATTCATGTCATCTCAGGCATTTGTGTTGGGAATTGCAGGGGGGTTCGTTGTTCCGTTCATGAATCTGTTTTATCGCCAACATTTTTCGCTTCCTGATGCGACTGTCGGTATGATTTTGGCAATTTCTGCGTTTGCCATGGGATTTGGCAGCACCATTGGTGGTGCACTTTCCAAGCGATTAGGCTTGCGTCGTGCCACCGCCTTGACACGCCTATTGTCAGCGCCAACGCTGTTGCTGATGCTAGTGCCCTCTGTCTGGGCTTCGGCTGGTGCGTATTTTATCAGTCGCATCATGGTAGGTGTCACCTTTCCGCTCGCAGATGCGTTGGTCATGCAATCGGTGCCGGCCAATCAGCGTGGTACGAGTGCGAGTGTGACCAGCATGGTGTGGTCGTTGGGTTGGGCAACAACGGCGTATTTCAGTGGTTATCTGCAAGAGACGTACGGGTTTGTGTGGGTGTTTGCTGCCTCAGCAGCTGCGTATGTCATCGGGGCACTGTTGTTTTATGTGATTCCGTTCCGCGATGAAGAGCGCCAGCCCGTCACTGCACGGTAGTTGGTTTGGCGGTGCTGGTGTTGGGATGCGGTGTTTTGCTATGGGGTGTTAGACAGGCATTGATTGTCGAAGCACCTCATTTGTGTGCTGAATGGTACATAGAAAAGGGTCAATCTACGTGTACAGTGCGCTTGCCCGTCGTCTCGAAGTTGCAGGATACTCACCACTCATTCTGCGTATATTTACGTTCACGTTCATTGTCGGACTGATTACGAGTTTGCCTGACGTGTTGTTCAATTTTTATCTGCTGAGTATGGGGTTTGATAATGCGGTAGCAGGATCGCTCGCTAGCTTGTTGCGCTTGTCGGGATTTTTGCTTGGGATTCCATTAGGAATTGCCGTCGATCGCTTCGGCGGTATTCGCACCATCCAGGTCGCCACCGTAGTCAACATCATGGTTTGGTTTGCTTTGTTGCATGTCACCGATGTGACGTTGATTCGTGCGCTCTATTTTCTTTCTGGCGTGTTTTTTACCGCACAAGCAATTAGCATACTCCCGTTGATTTCACGCATTTCGACGGTGGCGCAACGCCCCTATTTGTTCGGTCTCAACTTCTCGGTGTTGATGGCAACCAATATTGTGAGTGCATTAATCGGTGGGCGTTTACCACAATGGTTGGCCGGATTTATGCAGGTCGATGTAATGTCACAGGATGCATATCGTGCTGCGTTATATGCAGTCATCGTGTTGTGCGTCATTGTGCTCGGCGTGTTGTGGGGGCTCGAGGCGCGCATTGTGCAGGCTGCCGTCCCTGAAACACACACGGTAGATGTGACTGCAGAAACACGAGTGCCACTGCGTCTGATTGCGTTCCGCCTCTTTGGCCGTACACTGCTTGGATTTGCTGGTGGCATCTTTTTTCCATTCATCAATATTTTCTTACGGCAGCAGTATACGTTGCCAGATGCATCAGTAGGGACAATTTTGGCAGTCTTGGCCATCGGCGCCACACTCGGTGGGGTATTTGTCGGCCGCGTGATGGAGTGGCTCGGTCCACGCCGTGGCATTTTGCTCGCTGGTGGTGTGGCAGGAATGACCACATTAGCGGTTTTTTATCCAAATCCTATTGTTTTTACCATCGTCTATGCCATCTGTTCATTTACGATTAGCTTCATTTTTCCATTATCTGATGTGATGTTGATGGGCATGATTTCGACTGCACAACGTGGTATTGCCAATAGTATTGCCAATATGCTTTGGTCACTCGGTTGGGCGTTGGCTGCCTGGATTAGTGGCATGCTTCAAGTCGAATCGGGCTTTTTTTGGCCGATACTCGTCTCGGCATGTGCATTTTTTAGTGTCGGCATATGGTTCTATGTGGTGCCGTTTCCACATTATGGAGCAGCGGTGAAACCATCGCCAGCAAATGTGTAGCATGTTTATACATTCTCTATATTGAAATATCGGTACAATGAGTGAGGAATGTAGATGGATACACGAGGTGCACAGTGGTGACGTTACGATCCCAATGGCGGGAATTTGTGGCTGGTGGTTCGCCTGATGTGTATCGAATTTTGCTGCATGGAATGCTTTTTGGCATGGCATTCAGCATCAGCGATATGCTTTTTAACTTTTATCTGCATAGTCTGGGCTACGATAATGCGGTGGCTGGGCAGATGCAGTCTGTGTTTCGTTTAGCAGGAGTGCTATTCGGTATTCCGATTGGCATTGTCATCGATAAAGTTGGTGCGCAGCGTATGCTCTACGCAGGCATATCGACGTATGCAGTGTGTTGGCTTCTACTGTTGTTGATTGGTGATACGCCGTATCAGACCCCGATTGGATCAATTTCGCCACTCACGCTTATTTCGATTGTCTATTTCGTGATTGGCGCAGCCAACATGACCACATATACGGCAGTCGTGCCATTGTTGAGTACGATTATCGAACCGAAACAACGGGCCGCCATGTTCGGTATCAATGCAGCTGCATCGACCATGATTGGATTTGTGGGGAGTATTGTTGCCGGACTTCTGCCGACCTGGGTTGGCATGATTGTGGGTGTCGATGCGACGTCTGAAACCGCGTATCGCAGTGCACTGTACTGTGTCAGTATCTTTGGATTGCTCGCAATTATTCCACTATATGGGATTCGTAAGGCTGCCAAGCGCACAGAGGTGAATGCGACAGCAACAGGTGCTGTCCCACCCCCAGCAACACGTGTGCCGTTTCGTCGACTGCTGTTATTTGCTACACCATCAATCTTTTTCGGCATTGCTGGTGGTATGTTTGTGCCATTCCAGAACCTGTACTTCCGGCAAGAGTTCAATGCCAATGATAGTCTGGTCGGATTGAGTATTGCACTCGGATCGTTGGCCATGGGGATTGGTAGTATCATGGGTGGCCCGCTTTCTAAACGTCTCGGGGTGCGCCGTGCGACGGCGCTGTCACGCTTCATGGCGGCGCCACTGATGTTTCTCATGCTTATCCCACAATTCTATGTAGTGTCAGCGGCCTACGACATCAACCGTGGATTGGTTGGGTTGACGTTCCCGCTGTTTTCGGCATTGATGATGCAATCAGTCCCACTCGAACAGCGCGGTACCGCCACGAGTATGAGTAGCATGACTTGGTCACTTGGCTGGGCTGGGTCTGCGATTTTGAGTGGGTATATGCAGCAGAGTGGGAGTTTTGACATGGTGCTGATTATCTCGGGTATCAGCTACGTCATTTCCGCATTGCTCGTCCAGTTTCTACCGTACACCGACAAACTCGACTAAGTAACTCTCAGTCACTCTCCGCATCTGCATGAAAAAATGCTCCAGGTGCGGGGAGTGGGATGGCCAGAAGTGCGGCAGGGAGTAAGACACACATGGCCGCAAGTAATGCCCCAGTGATGCCCCACTGCGTGTAGCACCACCCTGATAACACCGTGCCACACAGCCGCCCGACTGCATTAGCGCTGTAATAAAAGCCGATGTCCAGACTGATGGCATCGCGTTGTGCGTAGGCGGCGATCAAAAACGAATGCACGGCTGAGTTGAGGGCAAAACTCATGCTAAAGAAACAAACTGCGATTAACATCACCCAGACGTCTATTGATTGACTCGCCGCATATATCCCCGTGACACCACAAATTCCTAATGGAATAAGCGCAAGCAATGCAGTCGAAATGCCATTTGGTGCGGGGCGACCGGCCAGAATGCGGGGTGTGGTTGCCTGGATGATGCCATAGCCTATGGTGTAAGCAGCCATCACTCCCCCTGACTGCCAAAATCCCCAGCCCGGCGCCTGTGCAATAAAGAGTGGCAATGCAACCGCAAGCCAGATGTCACGTGCGCCAAAGAGAAAGATGCGCGCACCTGCCAGCAGATTGACGGCACGACTCTGAGCAAAGAATCCGGTGAATAGGCGTTTCTTGCTCCGTACGGCCTCGTTGGCGAGTCCGAATGTGCCGACGAGGCCCAAACAGACGATTACCGCCATGCTCAGCAACGCGCTTCGTACACCCCAACTCACGAAAAGTACTCCACCAACGAAGAAACCGATGCCTTTGAGCGTGTTCTTGGCACCGGTTAACCATGCGATTGCACGGAATAATCTGTCACTATCGCTGTTGTGGAGTGCCGTTATCGCACTTTTGGCACTGATTTTGGTGAGGTCTTTGGCGATGCCTGCACATCCCTGGAGCAACATGACTATGCTGACTGCCGGTAAGTCAGTGGGAATTGCCAGGCTCACGAGCACGAGACACTGGAGTGCTAATCCGATCCGTAAAGTGACCATAGTGCCGAGACGCTGTGCGACGCTACCACCAACCAAATTGACGATGACACCACAGAGCTCATATGTGGCAAAGACTACAGCCAGCGACAGCGCGTTGAATCCTAATGATGCATAGTGAAACAGCACAATCATGCGTAGCGCACCGTCGCTCAGCGTGAGTGCGTTGTATGCGATGGCAATGCGGAGTGGTTGGGAACGATTAGACATGTCAGGCCTGCTCTTTTTGCATGACATAACGCAATAACTCAACAAATCGCGTCGTGTAGCCCATCTCATTATCGTACCACGCCATCACCTTGACTTGGGTTTGCGCAGTCACCATTGTGCTGGTGGCATCGATGATGGCAGATCGCGTGTCACTGCGAAAGTCTGTCGATACCAACAGTGCATCGTCATACCCTACGATATGCGCGAAATCTGGCTGCGTACTGGCATGTTGAAACAATGCGTTGACCTCATCACGAGTCGTTGCCCGTTGCATCTCAAATACACAGTCGAGTAACGATGCACCAACCATTGGCACGCGTATTGCAATGCCGTCGAGTCTACCGTTTAGTTCTGGAATAATTAAGCCAATTGTTGATGCAGAACCCGTGCTGGTGGGAATCATGTTGAGCGATGCGGCTCGGGCACGTCGTTTGTCTTTGCTTGGTTTGTCTATCACACTTTGCGTGTTGGTCATACAGTGCATCGTAGTAATCATGCCATGTCGGATTCCAATATGCTGATGCAATAAATGTGCAATTGGCGCGAGGCAGTTCGTGGTACAGGATGCAGCGGTGATTACGCGATGTTCATTGGGAATATATCGCTGGTGATTGACACCCATCACAATATTGATTGCGTGCTTGCTAATGGGGGCAGCCACGATTACCCGTTTGACTCCCGCGGCGAAAAATTCAGCTAAACTGTCGACTGTGCGGTATTTACCACTGCATTCTAGGACAATATCACATCCTTCCCAGTCTGCACGGTCAATCCCTTTCTGTGCCACAAATGGGATGGTATGTCGCCCAACATGTAGATGCGTCGCAGTTGCAGTTGCATTGACTGCTGCACGTCCATGGACGCTGTCGTAGTTGTATAAATATGCGGCAATGTCGCTGTTGCCGTTGGGTTCGTTGATGCAATGCCACGTGATATCTGGATTTGCTGCGGCAATTCGTAACGCAAGTCGGCCAATTCGTCCAAATCCGTTGATTCCTACACGCATCTCGTACCTCATATAATAATTCAATGATATTTGAAATATTATATGATATTTGAAATAATTGCAAGGTGTGATATAGTACCGTCAAGGAGTATATCGCGTGGATACGATCAAAATAGCATTTGCGCTCGCGGATAGCAAACGTCTAGCAGTTGTACAAGCCTTGGCTCAACAAGACTTAACTGCGCAGGAATTGGCTGCAGTGATGGGTGTCCAATCGAGTGCTGCCTCATATCAACTGAAGCTACTGACTGATGCGGGCATCGTGTATGTGCATCGAAGTGATTTTGATGGGCGGGAGTCATATTTTCGCTTAAATGGGCAGATGGTACAGGCGTATATTGATACGTTGACACGATATGTTCAGCCGGTAATTGCGGATAGAAATGAACTGCAGGTGGTATTTGTGTGTCGGGCAAACAGTGCGCGTTCGCAAATGGCAGAGGCATTTGTACGTGCAATGGGCAACGCCGCAATCCGAGTGCACAGTGCAGGGATTCATGTAAGCAAGATACATCCGCACACCGTGCAGGTGATGCAAGAAGTTGGTATATCGATGCACTCAAACACGGCCAAAACCATTGCCGATATAGACATCACGCCACAATTAGTGATTTCGGTATGTGATTATGCCCGCAAGGCGATTGCAACGCAGTGGCCCGCAGCGTCGTATCTGCATTGGAGTATTGCGGATCCGGCGAAAACGGGCACGTTGCATGATTTTCGCGTTGCCAGAGACGAAATCCGGCAACGCGTGCATCAGCTCTTCGTTCCGTCATCGTACTAAAGAAATCCGTAAATTCCCCAGCCACCATCGACAACGAGCTGTTCACCCACAATGAATGCAGATTCAGCGCTGGCCAGAAAGATGGCTGGTCCGACCACATCGGCGACTTCGCCAATGCGGCGTAGTGGCGTACGTGCAGTAATCGGGGCACGATCAAGGCGCCCTTGGCGTACCATTTCGTCTTGGAGTGGCGTGCGAATCCAGCCCGGAGAAATGCAGTTAACTCGGATGCCGTGGGGCGCCCATTCGGTGGCAAGTGACCGCGTCAGTTGCAAAACGGCACCTTTGGATGCTGCATATGCAGTACGCATGGGAATGCCTTGGAATGAATGGAGTGATCCGATGTTGACGATGGTGCCGTAGCCTTGTTTGATCATGTGCGGACCGACCGCACGGCAAAAATAAAACGTCCCATTGACATTGATGTCGAGGGTCATCTGCCACTTTTCATCACTCAACTCAGTGGTAGGTACGGCCATGGGGATGCCTGCGGCATTGACGAGTGCATCGACTTTGCCCCACTGGTCGACAACCTGTGCCACGATGGCATTCACGACTTGTGCGTCGCGGACGTCACCCGGGGTTGCGATGGCATCGCCGCCGGCCTGAATGATTTCTTGGGCGAGTTCCTCGAGTTCGCTGACATTGCGGCTCACGAGGGCGACCTTGGCTCCTTCACGGGCGTATCCGAGTGCAATTCCGCGGCCAATGCCGCGTCCGGCACCTGTCACGATGGCAACACGATTTGCTAAGCGGGTACTCATGTACAACCTCCAAATCTATGTGAAAATACACAGAGAGTAACGGTATTTGTAAGACGGAACACCATCATGTTACAAGAGATTTATCTATTGCGCCATGCCGCACCTGACCGTACCACGACCATTCAATACAATGTTCCGCCTGGCCCGCCGTTGACGGTGATCGGTCAGCGCGAAGCACTTCAAGCCGCACATTGGTTGCGGGGGCGATCGATTGACATGGTATACGTGTCGCCATTTATGCGGACCCGTCAGACGGCGATGATTGTCAGCGAACACATTCTGGCACCATTTACCTTTGTGGATGCCCTACAAGAAGGCGCACCTGGGGAGTCACATGATATGGTACGGCGCCGTATTGGTGAACTCATTCAACACATCGATGCCCAAGCCGTCCAACGCGCTATGTTTGTTACCCACGGATGTTGTGTCCTCGCATCGTTGCAACTTACCACCAATGATGCCATTGACCTATCGTCACACAAATATGACTATGGCAATCATGCGCCCACTGCTGGGATTTGGCATGGCGTGCGTCAGGACGATGGACGGTATCAGTGGCAATTAGTCTTCAAGCCAGAACCAGTCAAATTGTAAGACTGGTATGGTGCGTACACATTAACGCAGCCGGGCATTGGTGGCATGTCACACAATGCTCGGCGCATTTGCGTTGATCGACGAAGCGGCGGCGATATCCCGACTGCGTACACCGTGGCCGATTGGCCGTGCAGTGGTGGATGCATACTTCTACCATCATGGCATGAATTTCACGGGCAGAGTGTGCATCTGTGAGCGGATATTGTGCTTCTACCAATGATTGCACATCGTCGTATGGGGCGCGCATGATATCCATGGTGGTCTGCAAAATCCCCGTACGATTTAGGAACCGTCGTGCGTACGCATCGACGATAAACACGGGGTGATGACCAGCATAGAGTAGTATGGTATCTGCGCTTTCGCGACCGATTTGCGGTAATGCGAGCAGTCGTTGGCGTGCGTGGAATCGTGGCAGCGCGAGCATGGCGGGCATCCCACCTGGATATGCGCAGACGTGTTGAGCGAGGGTGACGAGTGCCTGCCCTTTGCGGGTATAAAAGGCGCACGGTTTACACAACATTGCTACAGTGTGGGCATCAGCACAGGCCAAATCAGCGAACGATTGAATCCCTGCATTGCGCAAGCGCATAACCGCGGCTTCGACAACTTCCCACCGAGTCTGTTGCACCAACACCATGCCAATCGTCGTTTCGAATGCGACATCATGGCCATGAATTGGCCACCAATGTGGCTCGTGGGCGAAATGTCCCATCAGTGTGTGGAATACCGTTGAGAGTGGTGAGGGGTGTGCGCTTGCCACGTTTTCCCTGTCTGACAACGCTACTGCGTCTCGAACATGTTTTTGTCGATGAGCGATATTTCCACAGGATAATTCCCCGTAAAACACCCGTTACAAAAGCCCTGTGCACGGGTCGCGCGTTGTAATCCTTCGAGACTGATATACGCCAAACTGTCGAGTCCAAGGTGTTGGCGGATTTCTTCGATGTCCATGCGATGGGCAATCAACTCAGGATACGTGGCCATGTCCACACCGAGATAACATGGATGCCGAATTGGTGGCGACGACACACGCATGTGGACTTCTTTGGCACCAGCAGCTCGGAGTAACTTCACCATTGGACCTGATGTGTTGCCACGCACGATGCTATCATCGATGATGATGACGCGTTTGCCGTCCAGATTATCGCCGAGCGGATTGAATTTGAGTTGAATACCGACTTTGCGTAGCCGATCATCGGGTTGGATGAACGTGCGGCCAATATAGCGATTTTTAATCAGCCCTTCGCTGTATGGAATCCCAGATGCTTGGGCGTAGCCGATGGCAGCAGGCACGCCACTATCGGGCACGGGGATGACGACATCGGCCTCAACAGGGGACTCTTGTGCCAAAATCTGACCGGCGAGCACGCGTGAAGAATGCAACGTGTGGCCATCGATTTGTGAGTCTGGGCGGGCAAAATAGATGTATTCGAAGAGGCAGAGTGATCGGCGTGCGGCTGCATGACGACCGATGGTGCGTGGGCCATTTGCATCAATAGCAATGACTTCGCCTGGGTCGAGTTCGCGCACAAACGTGGCACCGATGGTGGCCAGTGCACAACTTTCAGAAGCAACCACCCAGCCTTTGGCGAATTGGCCAATACAGAGTGGGTGGACACCCCATGGGTCGCGGATTGCATACAGGGTATCGCGGGTCATCACGGTCAAGCAGTAGGCGCCTTCGGCTTGTGTCATGAACGCATTAATGCGTTCATCCCACGTCGTACCACGCCCACCAGCGAGCATCTGTACGATGACTTCGCTATCACTGGTCGATGAAAGCCCAAATCCGCGTGCGAAGAGTTCGTTGCGCAGTTGATTCCCGTTGGTCAAATTCCCGTTGTGTCCGATGGCGAGTGGGCCAAGTGCGCTTTGCACCACAAACGGTTGCGCGTTGAGGAGGCGAGAAGAACCTGTGGTGGAATATCGGTTGTGACCGATGGCGATATGACCGGTGAGCGGTTTGAGTCGTTCTTCGGTGAAAACCTGTGACACAAGACCCATATCTTTGTGCAAATTAATTGCACGCCCATCGGCAACGGCAATGCCGGCGCTTTCTTGGCCACGATGCTGCAATGCATACAATCCAAAGAAAGTCATGCGTGCTACATCTTCATCGGCAGCAAAAATGCCAAATATACCGCATTCGTGTTGTGGTTTGTCTTCGAACACAGAATCCTCCATCGGCTACAATGGTATTATATATGTATTAGCGTGCCACGGTAAATATCAGATGGAGGGAGCAGTGTTCTTTAATCAATATTCGTTTTTACTGGTGGCGTTGACTGTGCTCTTAGGAACAACATTTTGGGTATATTCGAGTGCGTGGCAACTCTGGCGTCTCGGTGTACTCGCCGCGCTCATCGTCGTACTTGGTGTAATTGCGGTGGTGTCGCAACGCACGGCGACCAAAGAATCGATGCCGGCAGCGTTTCAAGAGAACAAAATCGTACTCGTGGAGTACTACTCTGATTTCTGAGTAGCATGTATGATTTCTAAGCCCATCGTGAATGGGATTGAAGCCGAATATGGCAATTCGCTCAATGTGTATCGAATTGATGCACGTGATAGTGCCAACAAGTCAATAGCTGCCCAACTCGGTCTACGCATGACACCGACATACGTGGTGTTTGACCAAAACAGTCACGAGGTCTTTCGTGCTGTTGGTCAGATTAATCGTGCGGCGATTGAACCAATCATCAACGATTTACTCAAATCCAAATAAATACGGAGAAACTGATGAAAAGCTTCAGTGCATATCCTTCGCGGCGCTCAATGGTTGTTGGTCGAGGTGGCATGGTCGCCACGAGTCATCCGTTGGCAGCGCAAGCCGGGCTGCAAATGTTGGCCCAAGGTGGCAGCGCCGCCGACGCAGTAATCGCGGCAGCCGCAGTACTCAATGTGGTCGAACCAATGAGTACGGGTATTGGTGGCGATGCATTTGCATTGGTCTATGATGCCAAAACGAAGTCAGTCAAAGCACTCAATGGGAGCGGTCGCGCTCCCAAACGCTTGACACGTGAAGTATTTGCCAACCAGGGCTTGTCGACTATCCCACTCACTGGGGTATTGCCCATTACTGTACCAGGGGCGGTGTCGGCCTGGGAGACGCTCATCAAAAATCACGGGAAGCTTGACTTTGCACGTATTCTCGCGCCGGCTATTCGGTATGCCCACGATGGCTTTGCAGTTACTGAGATTATTGCACGTGGATGGGCAACGGCCGAACAAAAACTTCGCCAGCACCCCGATGCCGCCCGTATATTTCTTCCCAAAGGACGTGCACCTCGGCTCGGTGAAGTCATTGTGCAACGTGAACTCGCAGACACGTTTCGTGAAATTGTGCGTGGCGGTGCGGAATCGTTTTATCGAGGAGCACTCGCTGACCGCATTGTGATGGCGCTGGCACGTGATGGCGCATATTTGTCACATGACGATATGGCCTCCCATCAAAGCGAATGGGTTGCCCCTGCCACTGCCAAATATCGTGGGTACGATGTCTTTGAGTGTCCCCCAAATGGTCAGGGATTGACGGCACTCCTCGCGTTACGCATTCTTGATGGGTTTGATTTGGCGAGCATGCAACCGCACGCTGCTGCGTCACTGCATCTACAAATCGAGGCCATGCGTCTCGCATTCACTGATGCTGCACGCCACATCGCAGATCCTGCGTTCCAAGAAACGCCGATTGATGCGCTGTTGTCTGACCAATACACCACATCACGTCGTGCACAGATACGGAGTGATGTAGTTGGCGATTTCCATGCCGGTGCCTTACCGATATCGCACGATACCGTCTACGTGACTGCTGTTGATGCCGAAGGCAACGCGGTATCGTTCATTAATAGTCTCTACTATGGATTTGGATCGGGGGTCGTTGCAGGTGATACGGGTATCTGTATGCAAAACCGTGGGGCCTGTTTTGTACTGACCGAAGGTCATCCCAATGCACTCGAACCTGCAAAGCGGCCATATCATACGATTATTCCCTGTATGGTGACCAAAAACGGCGAACTGTGGTCGAGTTTCGGTGTCATGGGCGGCTTCATGCAACCCCAGGGTCATGCCCAAATGCTCGTCAATATGATCGATTACGGCATGAATCCCCAAGAAGCCTTAGATGCACCGCGCTACGAACTGCTGGAACCGTACGAAGGCAAACGCACCTTGGCACTCGAACATTCGAGCGATGTGCAGTCCGCACTTACCAAGCTCGGTCATGATGTGGTTCCTGCGGCAGTAGGTGGATTTGGTGGTGGGCAAATCATCGTTGTCCAAGATGGTACTGCCTATGGTGGTTCTGATCCGCGCAAAGACGGTTGTGTGGTGGCACTCTAGATGCGTACGCATATTTGGTGCCTTCCCATGCGCAGGGTGATGATGGTTACCACATGGCTGTGGCTGCTTGCTGCATGTCAGCTACCACAACGGTGGCTAGACGTATGGCCGGATTCCGCCGGATTCCCCCGCGGGGGTACGGTGACGATTGCATTACCTGACCCCCTCACTGTGGTGCAACCGTGGCAAATTACCAATCGTACCGTTGAAACATTCGTCGCATTGACCCATGCAGGATTGATGCGACTTGATGTGGATGGTATGCCTCAGCCTGAATTGCTAGCCGATTGGTCAGTATCTGCAGATCAGACCGTGATTACGGCCACGCTGAAGGCAGATTTACGTTGGTCAGATGATGCACCGTTGACGAGTGATGATGTGGTGTTTAGTTACACCACGTTCAAGTCAATCCCTGCGACGACGCCGTTGCTCAACGAACTCAGTGTGGTGGAGTCAATTACGCGTGTCGACGAGGCACGAGTGCGCTTTGCGCTTGTACGGCCGTACGCAGGAATCTTGAGCATGTGGGCATTACCGGTACTTCCTGCGCATGTGCTTGCTGCTCAACAAGTCACCCAAGTCAACATGCATAATTTGTTGGTCAGTGCTGGCCCATTCACCTATAAAGAAACATCAAGTGATGGTGCAGTCACGCTCGTAGCGAACCCACACTATGTGTTGGGGGCACCGTTATTAGATGGCATCGTGTTGCGCCTAGGTCTCAATGCACAGCAAATGACCAGTGCTGTTGTAGATGGCAGCGTGGATATCGCAGAATTATCCAGTGCGTCGCAAATTCCTGCAACTGCAGCGATGAGTACGACTACGTATGCACAAAACTCCATGTACGCACTTGTCTTTAACATGCGTGATGCCCATCCCACCTCAGATGTGGTGATTCGTCAGGCACTTGCTGCGCATCTCGCCAACGACGCGCGCGACATCTTTGTGCCACACAGTTGGGCATATCAAGCCATTACAACCACCGTACAATTAGATGCCGCGGAAACACTACTTGATGCTGATGGATGGATGCGCGATGCGACATCAGGTATGCGCATACGCGAGCAATCCCCGCTCACTATTTCGCTCCTTGTACCACGTGATAATGCCGTGTTGATGGATGCCGCAGATGCGCTAGCACAACAGTGGCAATCATTGGGTATCACTACCCAACGCCAAAATGTATCTCGGGATGTGTATCTATCGGCACTGATCCCACCCTACGCATACGATGTGATGCTGGTGGAATTTGCCCAGGGGCGCAGTAGCAGTGAATACGCGGATATACTTTACTATGATCCCGATGTGCGTGCGCTTTTTGATGGTGCGCAACGTAATGACGGGATACCGAATATTCGAGGCTCACTCAATTTGAGTGGTATACAGGACAGTACAGTAAACGCAGCACTTGCACGCATTCAGACGACATACGATGCAACTGCTCGCAGGCATCTCTATACGGAGCTCATTACCGCATTGCGCGCGCAACTACCCATTGCTGTGTTGCAACGTCCGTATGTGACGGTTGTCTATGGTACAAAACTACAGGCAACGACCGGTTCAATGCAGTTTAATAGTCCGTGGTACGTGGCAAATGCAATGCGCTGGTATCTGCAGTCGCCACCCGAGTAATCGGATTACACCAGCCTCGCTTTTGACAATAGATGCGTAATTCCTGCCGATTCCGACAGCCGAAGCGTTTGAGTAATACCCGCTGGAAGTTGGACAATGTGTGCGGGGTTATACTTAATTCTCTGGCAGCATCGCGAATGGTATGATGCCGCAGTAATGCATCGAGCATGATGGCATCATGAATCGATATCGTCATGTCGTATTGTGCCCGGATATGGCGCGCAGCCTGAACAAACCGATCAAATACGTGCTGTTCGGCGAGCGGTTCTAATGCAGATTCATCTGGAATATCTGGATTTGGCATAGTCGTGATTTGTATAATTACGTAACTATACTATACAAATATACTGCAAATTGTCAATTTACACAAAATCCCCCCGCATGTGGCTATTACCACACACGGGGGGATTGATGACCAAATTACCCCATCTTGGGTGGGCTGGTGTCAGTGTCGCCTGCAGCAGCCGGTGCTGCGTCGGGCTTACCGATTAACCCGGCAGCAATTGATTTGAGGCTACGGTTACGCAGGTAATAGACTGCGCCACCGACAATCAAAACCACCAAGAGGATCAACACATAGATGTTATGCAAGAGCATGCTGACGAGAATTGTCACCCCGCCTATTACGATGGCAAGCAACGAATTGACAATCCCCATGACACCTTCGGCAACAGAGCCAACCACGCCGACCACATCGAGTACTTTGACGATTGGATCGACCAACAGCCCCAAGCCGATGCGAAGACCGAGGATGCCGAGAATACGAATGACCCACACCCAAATCACGTATTCGAGGTGGAGTTGATCAATGGCATCTTGGCGCGTGCCTTCGAAGATGCGATAGAGCGTCATGTCGTCTTTGGTGAACGACACGATGCTGCCATCTTGGATCATCCCCATTACCGTGACCGACAACCCAGATTTGATTGCTTCGTGTGACACACGGATGTCGCCAATCTGTGGTGCTGACGATGCACCATCGCGATTATAGAGATAGCGACCTTTTTTGACGAATCCTTCGATGTTTTCTACTGGATGCGCGTCAATTTGTTTGGCACCAGGCAATGTGATGGTCTGTGGATCGACGTTGTATTCGCCAACTTTGGCTGCCGTCGCACGGAATTCTGCTTGTTCCACTGACATGGATGGGTTTTCGTGACCATCAGGATACTCGAATGATGACGAATCTGCCGGCATGGTCGTCCACTCTTTGGAGTAGGTGTATGTCGTTGTCGTCGTCGAGCCACCACCAACGGTGTCTTTCTCTTCCGTTGATTCGCTCTTTTCCTTCCAGGCGTACATTTCTGCGACACGATAGAGTGCAACATACTTGCCAGGCACCTGGAACGGATCATCGCCAATCTCTTCTTCGGTCGTGAGTTTCCCGGAAACTGACGCAAAGACACCATTTTTGCTGTCATCTACAGAATCTGCAGGTACAACCACTGATTCTTTGGCCAACACGGATAGATCTTTGGTCCCCTCATTGACCCATAATCCCCATAGTGAGAATGGTATCAAAAAGAGTCCGATAATCACGCCTGTGACTGAGTTCGACAGTCGTGATCCCCAACTGTTACGGGTGACCTTGGTGAACTGGTTGCCCATGTGACCTCCTTAAAGGCATAAACGCACGGGGGAATATTCTGGCATTTGTCCGAGCACCTCTACTATAGCAGGTTATTGCAATAAATGATAGCGAATATATGCAGAAGTCAGCTTTGGTGAGGATATTTATTTAAAAATATAAATACACATAATTATCATACTGATTGATGTGCGAGGCATCGATGGGACGTAAAATACGCTATAATTACAAGAAAATGTGGGGTGATATGCAACTTTTTGTGACGGATCAATACGAATTACCGCTCCCGAGCGGTCACCGTTTCCCAATAACGAAATACAAGCTGTTGCGCGAAGCAGTGACTGGAGCTGCATGGGCGCATACACAGCAGTTCTCTACTGCGCCAGAGATATCAGTGGCAGATCTCTATCGGGTGCATGATCACACATACGTCGACCGCATGGTCAGTGGGCAAATGAGTGACATTGAAATGCGTAGAATTGGCTTTCCCTGGTCTGAAGGAATGCGAGAGCGGACGTGTCGTGCGATGGGGGCAACACTAGCTGCGACAGAGGCTGCACTGAGTGATGGCATATCCATTTCACTGGCCGGTGGTACGCATCATGCGTGTCGTGATCATGGAGAAGGCTATTGCGTTTTCAATGATGTTGCGGTGGCGGCGAGCAAACTGTATGCCAATGGTATGATTCGCAACGCACTCGTCGTCGATCTCGACGTTCATCAAGGGAACGGCACTGCTCAGATCATGCAATCGCAAGAGTGGTGTTACACCTTTTCGATGCATGGTGCCAAAAATTACCCGTACCACAAAATACCGAGTCGATGTGATATAGCGCTTGCTGATGGCACGACGGACGACGAATACCTCAGCACGTTGACTACTGCGCTTGATTTTGTGGTTCATGCAGCACGGCCGGATATCGTGTTTTATGTGTCGGGTGCAGATGCACATGAAGGTGACAGACTAGGGCGACTCAAACTCACCAAGCGCGGGCTCGCACACCGTGATCAGATGGTTGCGGGAATGGTGCGTGAATTAGGGATTCCGTGTGTAGTGACAATGGCTGGTGGATACGGGTACAATGTGATGGATACAGTCGAGATTCATGCGACCACTGTGCAGATGTTTGTAGAAATGAGCAATGCGGTATGATGCCACTGCACATACACACCAACATGGAATTGCAGTTGCTCGCTCAGCGTGCCGTGTTTTGGCCAGCCGCACAATCGGTGTTTATTGCGGATGTGCATATTGGGCGCCCACTCTCCCATCAGCAAAACCCCACACAGGTCTTGATATCAGTACTTGGACGGTTGAGCCAACTCCTTGATGCAACAAAAGCAACCCAGCTGTATGTGTTGGGTGATTTATTTCATATGCGCAAGCAGTATCTGCCAGAGTATATTGATCCATTTACGCTTTGGCGTCATCGGTACGCGCACGTGGAGTGTACGCTGGTACGCGGGAATCACGAACGTTCCATGGGGGATCCTCCGGCACGCTGTGGATTACGGTGTGTTGACCCAGGTGTGAGGCATTCGGACATCACGCTCATCCATGAGCCACGCCAGCCATTCGGATTTACCATGATGGGCCATCTGCACCCGAGTATTTTGGTGACCAACAAACGGGCACACTCGATAGCAGCAGCCTGTTTTGTCTGGCACCCACAATACCTAATTTTGCCAGCATTTGAAGACATCATGCCTGGGCGAATCGTGGCACAACAACCACTCGAACAACGGGCATTCATCCACGACAATGAGGTTGTGGCATGCAACCAGTAGCATTCCGAATCCATCCGGTGAGTATGTTGTTGCTTTGTGTGGGGTTGATATATATCGTAGTGACGCGACATGTATCCGATGTACCACCAATCGCAGTCATACGCCAACCAATGCCAGCGATTACGGTACAGGATGTGACGGGAATGCCCGTGACCACAGATGCATTACGTGGGCGACCAGTCATGTATGTGCTGTGGGCCAGCTGGTGTCCGCCGTGTCGTGCCGAACTGCCTGTATTACAAGCAATTTCATCACAACTCCGTGCATCTGGTGTACAAATTGTTTTGGTCAACCAAGGTGAAGAAACAGCTGTCGTCGTGCCTTGGCTTTCAACACAACATATCACACTAACCACGTGGCTCGATTCGCGAAGTCTGTTCGCCACTGCATTCCAGGCACACGATTTACCATCGGCTATTTTTGTGAATGCAAATGGCAATGTTGATTTGATTTATCGTGGACCAGTGACACACGATATCATTACAGCCATGCAATCAACGTGGCAGCTGCAGGCAGGTACACCATGATGCCACTGATTACAGTTGGTCCACTCCGGCTCAGTACATATGGACTCGTGCTCATTGCAATGGCTGGAATATGGTGGTGGTGGTCGGATCTGCGGATTCGGCGTATGACGGGGATAGATGCTGATCTGCTCCTTGGCGTAATGCTAGTGGGGGCATGGCTTGGGGGGCGATTGTGGTACGTCGCAGGGAGTGATGCGATAGTCGCACAACTGCAAAATTACCGGTCGCTTGAATTTGCCTGGCCGGGAGCCATCCTCGGGGCGCTGATTATCCTTGTAGTTGTCACAGTGCGTCAATCACAGCCCACCATGCAGGTGCTCTCTGCACTTGCGTTACCAACACTTGTGGCACAGATGGGTGGTGCTGTTGGCATGTATCTGGCAGGAATTGGCATGGGCGTGCCATGGCAAGGTATCTGGGCAATTGAACTCGCAGGGACATTTCGCCATCCCGTCCAACTCTACGAAGCAGTAATTGCTGTGCTCGGTGCAATGGTGTGTATGTTGCTGCAACGCCGTAATTATGCGGTGGGTCATGTGGTGTTGTTGGCGAGTGTGGCCACAAATTGGCTTGTTGTCGAAGGATTTCGTGCGCAAGCGCTGTATTTACCTGGTGGAATTCATGTTGCCCAAGTTATTGGATTGGTGTTGCTCGTCATTGCGTGTGAATATGGTATACATATGAATAGTGTGCATTCTCGCGCACATACCCCGTAGGAATCGCTATGCCAACACGACCTTTTTATTACAAAGAAACCCGTGGGTTCCGCGTTTCCGTGTACCCAGAATATTTACCAGATGATTCAGACGAGTCACATGGTCGCTTTGTGTTTGCATATTCAGTCCGCATCGAAAACTGTACCCGTGACACGGTGCAACTGATGACGCGACATTGGGATATCAGTGATTCTATTGGCGAAATGTACACCGTAGATGGTGATGGTGTGGTTGGTCAGCAACCCGTGTTACAACCCGGTGATGTCCATGAATACCGCAGTTTTTGTGTATTCAAATCGCCGCGTGGCACGATGGGTGGATTTTATTCATTCATGCATGTGCATGGTGAAATGTTCGACGTTACGATACCGACGTTTCAGCTCGCAGTTTTTTCAGATTAAAAAAGGATGCCCATGGATCTCTCACAGATTTTGCAACTCCAACTCCGTCCCAACATCATCGATCTCGGTTGGGGTCACCCCGACTTACAGTTGCTCCCGCATGATATTATCCAACACGCAGCGAGTGCCGCTCTGCAACGCTGGGGCGGTGTGATGTTGACGTATGGCATCGATCATGGCGTCGCCCCACTCCGTGAACAGCTCTGCCATTGGATTGGCCAAACCGAGGGTGTCACCCCTGATTTGTCTGAAATCATGCTGAGTGCTGGGAATTCGCAAGCATTGGCACACATTTGCACGATGCTAACGCAGCCAGGTGATGTGATTTTTGTCGAAAACCCGACATACCATCTGGCATTGCGTATTCTGCGCGACGCACCGGTCGTTATCCGCGGTATTCCATGTGATGCTGAGGGAATCCGCGTCGATTTGCTTGAATCTGCATATCAGCATGCAGTTGCAGCGGGCGAGCGCGTTGCGTTTTTGTATACTATTCCGACATTTCAAAATCCCACCGGTGTGTCACTTGCGCCGGCGCGGCGCCAGGCACTGCAGGAGTTGGTACAACGGTATCCGCTCACCGTGGTCGAAGACGACGTCTACCGTGAATTATGGTACGATCAGCCGCCGTTGCCATCCTTGTGGAGCCAAATGCCCCGGGGCCAGGTGATTCGCCTTGGTTCGTTTGCCAAGTCTTTGGCACCAGGGCTCCGACTCGGGTATATGACCGCAGATGCTACGACGATACGCCGTCTGGCTGGGTCAGGGCTCTTTGATAGTGGTGGCGGAATCGCTCATTTTCAATCGTTGCTCGTCAACGAAATTCTGGCCAACAATCAATATGCTGAGATTGTTGCCACATATCGCACGATGTATCGCGCACGTGCACATGCATTACATAACGCACTGTTGCCATTACAACAGCGCGGCTATCAATGGCGTACTCCAGATGGAGGGTATTTTTTGTGGATGCGTTTGCCTGATGGCGCCAATGAAACAGCGCTATTGGCGAATCTCGAAGCAAACGGGGTATCCGCATTGCCAGGCCAGTTGTTTAGCCAAGGTCCACTCGGATATGCGGCCCTGCGTTTTTCGTTTAGTTTGTATGACGCACAGACGCTTGCGACTGCAGGTGAAGTGATTGTGCGCACGTTGCCATAATCCCCACTGCACCGTATGCAGTGGGGATTGATTGTAGGTTTAG
>CAZIKU010000007.1:28349-52475 GCA_964539815.1 uncultured Klebsiella sp.
TAGTGTCAGCTGTTGCCACGATGCCGCACCAACACGAGGCGCAACAACCACATTGGTACCGACATTGGCATGTGCTGGAATCACACTGTGCATGCCAATCAGCGTCAAACCAGTATTCAGTAATGTTGGGAAGCGCGCATTGACCTGACCACTATGCTTGCGACCGATGTGGGCACCTTCACCGACGATGACTTGTTTGTCAATGATGGTGCGCTCGACATAACTCCCCGACCCCAGTGTGACTCCCGGCAAGATGATGCTATCGACAACCGTGCATCCGGCGGGGATGACAACGCCAGGTCCAATGACCGACCCTGATACGCTGCCGCTGACTCGACTCCCATCACAAATCATGCTGTTGCGGATTTGTGCGCTGGGACCAACTTCTGCCGCCGGCATTTCGGCACTCTTGGTGTGAATCACCCAATTCGGATCGCTCAAATCCAATGCGGGATGACTACTCAACAATGCCATGCTGGCATCGTAGTAGGCCTGTACGGTGCCCACATCTGCCCAATAGCCAGGAAATGTGTATCCGTAGACCGTAGTTTCTTTGATAATTGCTGGAATAATGTCTCGTCCGATGTTTTCGCCAGTGTGCCGTTGCAACATGTCGACTAAATACTGCTTGCGAAAGAGATAGATGCCCATCGATGCCAACGTAGAGGCACTTTTGGCGGGCTTTTCTGCAAAATGACTAATGATGCCGTTAGCATCGAGTGTGACAATGCCGAAGCGTTGTACTTCTTGGGGGGCGACGGGGTGCACTGCAATCGTGACATCAGATTTGCTGGCAAGATGCGACTGGATCATGGCACGGTAGTCCATTTTGTAGACGTGATCCCCTGCGAGCACAAGGATAAGTTCTTCGGGTTGTTCGATGATAAAGTCGATGTTGGCTCGTAGTGCATCCGCATTACCCCGTTGCCAACTCATGCCGCTGTTGCCGAGATAGGGATGCAGGATGTGTACACCACCGATGCGACGATCGAGGTCCCATGGTTTGCCGACGCCGACGTGTTCTTGTAACGAGCGCGGCCGGTATTGTGTCAGCACACCGACATTCGTAATCCCAGAATTGATGCAATTCGACAACGTAAAGTCGATGATGCGATACTTCCCGGCAAAGGGAACTGCGGCTTCTGCGCGCTCGGCTGTAAGCACGCTCAATGCAGGATGCTCTCCACCAGCTAAGATGAGTGCCAATGTACGACTCATGGATGACCTCTTCTCGCTAAGAATGTGTGGACGTACGACTACGGACAAACCCGAACCCTTGACTGCACCAGCCAATACCCCATAATGCGCTGATTGCAAATATGCCAAGATGCATAGCCACGATGATGATATCACTGGTGGTGTGAATGCTCGCCATGGGCAATGCCGGAAGAAATTGTTCTAGTTGTAATAATACCACCATGCCAACAATACCACTGATCCATGTCCACAATGTAGTGAACGGCACAATGGTGCGATTTGCATACCAGAGTAACCCAACCAAGAGTATGGCTTCGGCGATATTGGCCAGGCTAAAAACCAATGCCACGGTGTGTAATCGTGACAGCATACTTCCGCTTTGTGTGAATACCCACCCAGCGCCGATGTTGAACAACACCGTGATGGTTCCGATGATGACGGGGATGCGCGTGTTTTTGCGGGCAAACCAGATGCGCACGGCGATTTCGGCAATACAAAAACCAGCTAACCCGACCATGTAGCCCTGCATGGCAGATACAGTCAACGCCGCCGAGTGCTGGTCGAATGAACCCCGTTGAAAGAGGACAAGCACGATTGCGGGTGCGGCATACCACATCACAATACTGACTGGTAGGGTAATTGCAAGTACCGTCTGTAGCGCACGACTGGCGTTCGTGGCGAATGTGCGTTCGTCGCCAGCAGCAAAAAGACTAGCCAAGCGTGGAAAAATGACCGTACCGATGCTCAATCCGACGAGTCCGTGTGGCAAGAGCATGAGTTGCATGGCATAGCCGGATGCAGCCACTGCCCCCACGCCAAAGGTTGAAATGATGCCAATCATACTGGCGAGGTTGATTTGCCAAACCGATTGACCGAATAAACGTGGGATGAGTAAGCGCCAGACATCGCGCAACCCAGCACTGTTGAGCCATGCAGTCCGTATATACCGGAATCCAACCTGCCGCAGACGTGGAATCTGCACGATGGTAAATGCCATTGCACCGATTAAGACGCCATAAATGATGCCATGAATGCCAAACCAGCGTGACAAAACGGCGGCTCCTGCAATAATGCCAATGTTGTAGAGGTTTGAGCCAATCGTTGGTATGCTGAATTGCTCGTGCGCTTCGAGTACGGCTTTGAATATTCCACCGATGCCCAACACGATGGGTTGAATTAACAACCAGCGCATCAATTGGGCGGTGAGTTGTTGTTGCTCAGGAGTAAAGCCACGTGCAGTCGTGAATGCAACCAGTGGCTCTGCCCATATCCAGGCAACAAGTGATACGCCCAGGAGGCATGGGAGCATCACGTTGAGTACGCTGCTGACGAGTGTGTTGGCTTCGGCATCGCCCGAATCTTGGCGCTGTTGCTGGAACACGGGGATTAATGCAGTGCCAAGTGCACCACCTGCCACAACGAGATAGATTAAATCAGGCACTGCGAATGCAGCACGATATGCATCGACTTCTGGGCTTGTGCCGAATTGGGCGGTAATAAAGATATCGCGTATGACGCCGAGGAGTCGACTCACCAGGTACCCAACTGCGACAACAAGCGTATTCAGCATCGCACGCGTGCGAACGTTGTGCATCGATGCTCCTTTGTTGCACTGCTGATGCGGTTTTGGTATAATGCACACTCAGAGACTCTTATGAGCCCTTGTGTCTGAATTATACGGGAGAACCGTCACCTTGGCGAACACGAAGTCAGCAATGAAGCGCATCCGCGTGGCCGAAGCTCGCAACCTGCGCAACCAATCGTACCGCGCCCGCGTCCGCACCTTCGTCAAGAAGGCTGAGCAGACCATTGCCAGCGGTACCGCCGATGCAGCAACCATCCAACAGGCGATTAGTACGCTCGACAAAGCGGCTGTCAAAGGCATCATCCACAAGAACAATGCCGCCCGCAGCAAATCACGCTTGATGAAAAAGGCGAACGCAGTCGCGAAGTAGCACCACATTGAGTACGTAAACGCCCAAGGCATTTGCCTTGGGCGTTTATGCTTCCATCACCAACAAATCCAGCCCTGCAGCCACATCAATGCCGCCTGTTTTACTCTGATGATCAAGTTTGACCAACCGATCATGCAGCCGCGCTAATTCGTCGTTTTTGAAGCCACGTGCTTGCTCGATTGCTTTATCTGTCAGAAAGCCTGGCCGTAATCCAACCATGCTGGCTATTTCAGCTGCACGCATGCGTTGTTGGTCGAGTGTTTGTACTTGCAAGAGAATACGCAATTGGCGCGCTATCATGAAAATCACGTACTGTGGTGCCTGACCATCAGCGAGCAAGTTGTGTAATTTGCTCAGTGCGAGCCCCTTGCGGCGGGCAGCGAGCGCATCTACAAAGGCAAACATGTTCTCTTCGGTATCGTCATTGACCAGCAAATCAACGGTTGCCGTGGTGATTTTGCCGCCGGGTCGGACATAGGTGGCCATTTTGGTCAATTCATTGACCAGCGTGCGTCCGTTGTTGCCAACCAACGAAATCAGGCGTGCCGTGGCCGGATTATCGATAGTCACATTAAGCGTGCGTGCATGGTCGCCAATCCAGCGAATCAGTTCTGTTTCTTTGGGATGCAAAAATTCGACGGCACTGCCCGATTTGCTGATCTGGTTAAAAATAGCATTGCGTTTGTCGAATTCTTCGTTTTCAACCAAAATTACATCACTCCACGCCGGAATTCGATCGAGGTATGCTTTGAAATCCTCTCGCTCTTTGCCTGCTTTTTGATGTTTGAGTACATCATTTACTACCACAATACGTTTGTCATGGAGGAATGGAAACGCTTCACATGCCTGAATAAAGGCGTCGAGTTTGAATCGTTTGCCATCGAGGAATGTCACATTGAGCGAGCGCGCAGCATCGGGGATTTGACCGAGGAGCTCAGTTATATACTCGCTACGACGATATTCATCTGGCCCATACAAGACGTACAGCATGTGTAACCTTTAGTGTGTATCGTTGCCGATTTGTTTAAATTCGTGGTAGGCCTGTGTTGGATTCGGATGCGCAAGTTGTGGCAACAAAGGCTGTCCAACATCTGCTACGCCTGATTGACTGATGATAGCCTTGATTGTGCTCGCAGCACCGACTTTACGCACATACGCATCTACACTGGATACTTGCGCCTGGATGTCGGCTCGTGATGGATCATCCGTGAGTTGTCGCAGCGCACGAGGCACGATATTGGCAATCGCCAAGATGGATCCAGCAGCACCATCGTGTATGGCTTGCGCCAAGATAGGGGCATTGCCCGTGTAGATGGTGAGTTGTGGGAATGTGTGTACCAACATCGCCGTGTGTTCGGCATTGACCGCACTGTCTTTGATGCCCAGAATATGCTGTGGATGGCTCTCAAGAAGTGCAGATATGACTGCAGGTGTAATTGGTACACCGGTCATTGGCGGGATATGATAGAGGATGATTTTTCCATGTGCTGGTAGTGCATCACAGACGGCACGATACCAGGCAATCAAGCCGATTTCTCCTGCCTGTTTATAAAAAAACGGCGGCAGCACGAGGGCCGCATCGGCACCTGCGTCAATGGCTGCGCGCGTCAGTGTGATTGTATCGCTGAGGGATTGACACCCAGTCCCAGCGATAATCTGTAATGAACCGCGTGCTGCCAGGCAACATCGAATGATATCAAGCCGTTCGGCTACACTGAACGATGGCCCTTCGCCGGTCGTGCCACACGGCACCACACCATCGAGTCCGCACGTAGCGAGATGCCGCATCAATGCATGCATTGCTGGTGCATCGAGTTGTTGATTCGCATTGAGCGGGGTAACAATTGCAGCGTGGAGTTCTGGCATTTGATGACTACTTTCATACTGCTTATAATGAGAAACAAGAAGAAATGGAGGTAATGATGTTTATGCGTGGCATGCTCATCGGTATTGGTGCTGTGGCTGCGTGCATCTCTTGGCTGCGCTGGAGCAGTGGTGCATCAAAATCACCTCCCCATGTTGCAATTCCGACCACTCAGATTGACCAATCACGTCTTGCCTATCGTCATGCGGCCATCATCACACAAATCACGAAAGAATCACCATGGATACTCAATCCCAACGAAAAGCCATCCACCAACTCGTAAGCTTGGTGCTGGCATTTGTGGCCGCACGGCTTGCCCTGTGGCTCGTCGACAAAATTATGGGTGATCACGCATAGCCATTTGTTCGGCATAGTGGCCATGGTATTTGGCGGGAATTAGTGCGGCGATATGGCGCATCATTTCATCAGTGAGGTTGGTCATTTCTGTCGGGTCGATATCAATGACGCCACTCTGTGAATGTGGTTGCCACGGTGTGCCATACGTTATTGTAATCGGCGCGCGGATGCCGTGTTCGACGCCGTGTATTCCGACTGGGACAATTGGTACGCCCGCACGGAGTGCCATGCGAACGGCCCCTCCCCGCCCCTTCTGTAATTTACCGGTACCACTGCGATGCCCTTCGGGAAATACGACCATGAGATGGCCTGCCCGCAACGTATCAACTGCCGCATCAAGTGCCGCTTTGTCGCTCTGCCCACGACGTACCGCGATGGCTTGCATGCCACGGAACCACCAGCGGGTGAGCGGGTTGAATAAATCAGCTTTTGCAAGCCAATACGGAATATGTGTCAGCGGAATGGTGCCTGCAACGACCAAAATGTCGTGCCATTTTACGTGATTGACCACTAACACAAACGGCGTTCCAGCGGGTGGGAGATTTGACAGGGAAACAACATTCCAATTGAGTATGCCCCACTGCCGTAACCATCCACAAACGAACTGCAAAAAGACAAAATGGTAGTAGGCAAATTTCATATCTGCTCCGTTGTGCTGTGCTGATTGGTTTGCATGGCATCCGCATAATAGCCGTGCAAATCAGCGGGGAGTAACTCGGCGATGTGTAGCATAATTTCATTTGTGAGTCGTGCCATTTCCGGAGCGGGAATTTTGTCAATATTCCCATCACGAATCTCTGGAATATATGGCTTGCCAAAATGAATGTGCCGCTTGCTAAACCAGAACTTTTTTTGATTTCCGGTGATAGCAACTGGGACAATGGGTGCGTTGGCACGAAGCGCAATCCGTGCGGTACCACCGCGACCTTGTTGTAATTTACCGCTAAAACCGCGCGTCCCTTCGGGGAAAATGACGAGCACGGCACCTTGTGCGACGCGCTCAGCGGCTCGTTCAATGGCTTGGATATCACGTTGACCACGTCGTACCGGGATTACTTGCATCATCATGAACCATTTGCCAAAAACACCATCCACCAGATCAACTTTGGCAAACCACCATGGCCGATGTGACAATGGAACGGCCCAGCCAATCAGTGGAATGTCATGCCAATGGACATGATTCACCGCCAAAATGAGGCCTTGTGGGCGTGGTGGGAGATTTTCACGCCCTGATACAGTCCATGTGAGCAAGCGAAACCAATTGCACACCTCAATAAACGAAATGATTAGGAAGTAGTTAATAAAACTAAGCATGTGCTCCTCACTGTGCGGGTAGACGACCTATATTCAATGCATAGACCATGTGTCCCCCTGTCCACCCTGACAGCAAGACAATCCCAAAGATGACACCAAGATACCATAAATATGTCCGGTAGCGTGGAGATTCCCAGACGGGATGTGTCATTCTTCTGCGCATTTGCCAAGCAGCCCATACCACGCCAACCAGTGCAAGGGCACTGATACCGTGCAAATTAATCCACCATAGCGCATCTGGATGGGTGTGTGGATCGTTGAGGCGATTCACTGCATCAATTGTGCCAGTCAGCACACTTGGGAGTAATGCGAACCACCCCACAACGATGAGATAAAAACCACTTCCTTCGAGTTGTACATGCCGCCGATACCAGCCCACCACACTGAAGCCGATGGCTGCCAGTAACACGCCGATTGGTAAATGGACACTCCATGGATGAATGATTAATGTACTCAAGTCCATAGTTAACTCACTTGTCCTGCGCTCCATGGTAAGATGGCACCAGGAGGCGAATATGCGACGATCGCTTATTGGGCTTGTAGTCATTGGTATTATATCAGTTTGTTGGCCAACACTCACTTTTGCACATGGTATTGTGGCAGGCGGTGCGCGTGTTATCGAAGTCCAGGCAGGCGCATATCCAGTCCGTGTAGAAGTATCGGTTCCTATTGGTGCGCCAGCTATGATGACGGTCAAAATCTGGCCCCAACGCGCATATGTCGGTGTGGCTACGATTGATGTGCGTGCCATACAGCAAAACACCTCGGCAGAAGTCGTACAAACGATAACGATCCCTGCCAACATGCAAACGATTTCTGTAGCTGATTTAATGATTCCCGCAACAGGAATCTGGGATATTCATATTCGCATTCACGATGAAAAAAACGGCGTAGGTGTAGTAGTAGTGCCAATTACTATTAATCCGCCAGTGGTACCACCACTGACTATACCGCTCTTTATTAGTGTGGCATGCGTCGCTGGTGTCCTTGTGGCAAGCATCATGTGGCCAACCATGTCTCAGCGGCGACGCACCGTGCAGGGAGTACTCGTAACTGCGGCGTTGAGTGTGAGTGTCATGCTTGGTGTGCTGATGATTTGGCCAAATCTACGTATCGATATCCCACAAACTGATACCACAAGCCGTCCGTATGTCAATGCCACGTTCCAAACACTGCGCGACACGACGCGCAACGTCGATGTATTGCAAATAGCGCTATCTGACGGATCAACGGGGTTACCTGCCGATGACTTGGTACCGCATCATCAGGCGCTCATGCATGCCATTTTGTTAGCACCACAGAGCAACACCTTTCTGCATGTCCATCCTGCGCGGATTGCCCCGGGGATGTACCTCGTTGATCTTCCTGCGGTTCCCACCGATACATACGATGTTTCCATCGAATTTGAACGCATCAACAGTGGGTCGCAAACGGTACACCATAGCATGTTGCTTGGAACGTTACCAGTGCCACGCGAACAACCAATAGCAACGCTTCCTGCTACTATATCAGTGGCTGGGTATGTGGCTGAGGTGAAGTCGAAGCCAGTTCTGCAGGGGCAACCAACTGAAATAGAAGTTTCCCTCTTCAAAGATGGTCAACCTGTCGCCGCATTAGAGTATTGGTTAGGTATGCGTGGCCATATGATTGTACGCAGTCAATCAGGTATGATTTTTGGGCATATCCATGCAGTTGGCACAATGAATGATGCCTTCCAACCAGTCACCGTAGCGGGCAATACTGTCTCTTTCGTCTACGCATTTCCTACCGCAGAGGTGTATCATGTATGGATACAAGTCATGGTCGACAAGCAAATCATGGCGCTGCCTGTACAAATTCAGGTAGCAGCAAAGTAATGGAGATGATATGCGTTGGTTCACGGTGTTTGTAATTGCAGCATTTTTGGTGGGGTGTAGCGCGGCCGGATTCTCTGCAAAAGGGACTCATTTTGGAATTCGTGTTGATGTCGAAACAACCGGTGTCGGGAAAAGACCATTGTCAATTACCATCAATGATCTCCAAGGGAATCCCATAGGCGATGCCACCGTCATGGTGACGCCAATAATGCCAGAACATGGCATGTTGGGTATCCCACAAACGTTGATTGCTACCGAAAAAGGGGTCTATAAACTTGCAGAACTCGATTTAATGATGAGTGGCGAATGGCAGTTGCAAGTTGATATTCAACAGAATGGGCAACGCGATACACTCACTTTGCCCATTACCATTCAATAACCGAAGGACCTAGACTCGCGTAGCAACCACAGGATCGCCGACCGCAATTGTCCCGAGCGCTTGGTGGACGAGGTTTTGGCCAAAAATAACACCCAATGATTGTTTACGAAATGTTGCGAGTGTTTCGAGTGGTTCGCTACTTCGTTCACCTGTCAGTTGATTGGTTGTTGTCACCACGCACCGTGCACACGGCTTGACAGCAGTCATCTTCACAGTGCCGATTTGTAGATCACGCCACTCATCTTCTGCCCAGGCTGTCCCACCCGATACCACGATATTCGGGCGAAATCGCTCCATGCTAATGGGTGTTTTTAGACGCTCATTCAAGTCAGCAAGTGATGCATCGTTTGTGATTAGACTTGCAAAACCATCTGCAAAACTCACTGCATCGGTGACAGATGTTGCATACTGGGGATTCACATATCTGGTGTACCCAGCAGCAAATCCAACCAAGCGACATGGCTGCGCGAGGACCGTGGACAACCAATCTGCAACCAGATTGCCCTGGTCTACCACAACGGCAGTATTTTTCCATATCACTGCATTTTGCACGCGACCAGTATGTAATGTGCGAAATCCTACGGATGAATGTTTGGCATGCGAGAGCATCCAGCCTTCTGCAGTGCGATTCACACTGATTTGTGCCATTTGTGGTATGTCGCGTTGAGAAAGAAAGCGACCGTCGGCTCCAATGATCATGAATCGTCGGTCATCCTTGAGTCCTATAGCCTCAACATCAGCTCGTTTCAACGAGATACCACGACACCCTTTGATTGGGTAGATGTATAATGCGCTAATTTGCATAGGTATGCTCCATCAAGTGTTTCATACTCCACATTATAGGAATATGCAGATAACCAGTCTACACCGTTTATGATGGTATCACGTGCCAAAGTGGTGGGTGTGGTGCGTGCGTCACGAGTTACTTTTTGCGCAACGGACTCTGCCACGGTACGTCAGCGACATGACTCAGGTGATTGGCAGCACGGGCGGCCACAAACAAAAAGTCAGATAAGCGATTGAGGTAGACACCAATCACTCCATTGCAGGCTTCTTCACGGGCGAGTGACACGACATAACGCTCGGCACGACGACAAATTGTGCGTGCCATGTGTAGATGTGCGGCAGATGCATGACCACCTGGCAGGATGAATTGTGTCAATGGGGCAAGTGTGGATTCGAGTTCATCGATGGCGTGTTCGAGTACAACCACGTCATCGTTGTGTACCCGTGGAATATTAGCCGCTTCGCCGGGTGTCGCCAAATCTGCACCAACGACGAAGAGTTGATTCTGAACAGTCTCGAGGAGTGCATCGATACGTGCTGGCATTTGTGCGCTGCGCGCTACCCCGATTGCGGCATTGCATTCATCGACGGTACCATAAGCATGGACGCGAATCGTGTCTTTGGAAACACGTAGTCCACCCCATAGCCCAGTCTCGCCTTCATCCCCTGTTTTGGTGTAGATTTTCATAGTACCTCATCTCGTTCATAAAAAGTTATACCCCCCGCTGTGGCTTACAGCGGGGGGCGCAGACGTTAGCGGAGTTTGATATGTAGGTCGCGGAGTTGTTTTTCATCGACTGGTGATGGCGCCCCCATCATCAGATCTTGTGCTTGTTGGGTCTTGGGGAATGCGACAACTTCGCGGATGGTGGCTTCGTCGGCCAAAATCATCGCAATGCGATCGATGCCTGGCGCAATACCACCATGCGGTGGTGCACCGAATTCAAACGCTTCAAGCATGTGGCCGAATTGGAGTTGCGACGTTTCGCGACTAATACCCAGCAAATCAAACAACTTCTGCTGCACGTCGCGCTGGTGAATACGAATAGAACCGCTGGCCACTTCATAGCCGTTGAGTACGAGATCGTACGCTTTGGCACGCACGCTACCGGGGTCGCTGTCCATAAGCGCGATATCGCTGTCGAGTGGTGCAGTGAATGGATGATGTGCCGCATTCCAGCGCTGCTCGTCGGCATCCCACTCCAACAGCGGGAAGTCGATGATCCACGCAAACAACAACAAATTGGGATCTGCCAAGTTGAGCCGCGCGGCAAACTCACGACGTACTTTGTCGAGCACCGCAGTGACAACTTTATGACTATCCGCCACAATGAATACCATGTCGCCCGGTTTGGCTTGGCAGGCGGTGAGAATGGCGTGCAGTTCACTGGCATCGACGTTTTTGGCGAACGATGAGCGTAACTCGCTCCCGTCGGCGGGTAATGCGGCCCACAACATGCCTTTGGCACCATTTTGCTTGGCGATTTCGATGATTTCTTCGATTTGCTTGCGCGAATAATTGGCCACCCCTGGAATGCAGATGCCTTTGACAATACCGCCTGATTGCACTGCGCTACTAAAGACAGCAAATGCAGATTGTTTGACGATATCAGTCAAATTAATCAATTCCAAATCGTAGCGCAAATCGGGTTTGTCCGAACCGTAGCGTTCTACGGCTTCGGCGTATGTCATGCGGCGGAATGGTGAAACAGTGCGCTTGTGCGGCACGACTGCAGGCACCATCTGCGTAAAGAGTCGTTCAACCACATCGAGTACATCGTCCATGTCTACGAACGCCATCTCCATGTCGAGTTGGGTGAACTCCGGCTGGCGGTCAGCACGTAAATCTTCGTCACGGAAGCAGCGTGCAATTTGGAAGTAGCGATCATACCCCGCCACCATCAGGAGTTGTTTCATCTGTTGTGGCGATTGTGGCAGCGCAAAAAACTCACCATCGTGTACGCGGCTTGGTACGAGATAGTCACGTGCACCTTCAGGTGTAGATTTGGTGAGAATAGGTGTCTCTATTTCGAGGAAGTGCTCTTTGTCGAGGAAGTCTCGGATAAATTTGACGAAGCGGTGGCGCATAATCAAATTGCGTTGCATGCGCTCGCGTCGCAGGTCGAGGTAGCGATACTTCAATCGTAGCGGTTCTTCTTCGTTGCCGTCACGATTGATGGTCAGTGGCGTTTGTTTGGCAGCGTTAAGCACAACGACATGAGTTGCTTGGACTTCAATGCCGCCTGTAGCAATATCGGGGTTCACGGCCTCGGCAGGGCGTGTCCGCACCAAACCGGTCACCTGCAACACATACTCGCTCCGTGCATCGGATGCAATTGCATGGATGGCTGCATCCGTTGATGCATCGAATACGACTTGAGTAATGCCGTACCGGTCGCGTAAATCGATGAAAATAAGTGGGCCGTGATCGCGCCGGCGATGCACCCATCCGGCCAGCGTGATGGTGTGGCCATGATGTGTCGGTCGGAGCTCACCACACGTATGTGTACGAAACATACATTCATTCCTTTTTCTGACGGTGCCAGAGTATGGCAGTGCTACCTCGTATTATAACACTCAGCCACGGCGTACGCCGTGGCTGTTTTGCAACGCGCTGGTGTGATATGTTTAACGGCGCGACCGCTTACGCGCAACCAATATCATCTGTTCGCTTTCATTGGTCAATGGACCAAGTTCGTAGTCGCCATAGACATGCTCGAGCTGAAAGCCTGCACGTGCGAGGAGGTGTTCGGCTTCATATCGCCACAACCAACGCATCGTAAATGCTGCATTGACGCGACGAATCGTCCGGTTGTCGTTGATATCGTACATGAACACCACATTGATGTGCTGTGCTACAATGTCTGCCCACTGTGCCACAAATTTCTGTACATGGTTCCCATCTGGCAACATGAATTGTCGTTCGAGTACCACATCGCCACGGTACGCCGGGATGCTGCGTACATCTGGATTAAACACATCAATCACCAGGCGTCCGTCGCGAAGGAGTGATTCGTGGATTGTGTGTAATGCATCGATTTGATCCTGTGTAGTGGTCAGGTGCATAAACGAATTGAGTGCCACAATCGCCAGTCCGTACTTTTGTGGACTTTGCCAGGTGCGTATGTCGCCTTCGATTAATGTGGCAGTTGTGTGTGCCAAATTCCGGCGTGCAACTGCCAACATTTCTGCCGAAGAATCAACCCCAGTTACGGTGTATCCGGCTTGGATGAGTGGTGCGAGGACACGTCCAGTCCCACACATATATTCGATGATTGGGCCTTTGCAATGCCGTGCAAATGAACAATAAAAGTCAACGTCGTCGTGAATGTCTGCAAAATCTGCAGCATACAGCTCGGCAATGGATGCATATGCTTCCATGAATGCTCCTAGATCATACTGGGGCGTAAAAAGTCCGCATCATACCGTTCGCGATGCTGTTCATGCAAAAACGCTTCAAATGCATCGACGCCGTGTGTGCGGAGAAATGCCCGTTCCGCACGCGAAATTGGGACTACCCAGAGGGCTTGGGTGTATGCATGCGGATGATCAATTTCCCCAGCAGGATGTGCATCGTAGATGTGTGGGTCATCGAGGAACGGATACGTAAAGTATAGATATTCGAGCAACGAATCTGTCACAATTGGTTCACCGATGGGCATTACATAACCAGGTCCAATATCGATGCCGTTGGCATGGGGGTGTTCTGAAACAAGTAGCAACAACTCACAGGCAATTTCGGCATAGACATTGTTTGCATGCAGAATGTATTCATGGCGCATGCCACGTGGGTCGCGTGTGGTACGGGTGCTATGCGGTAGTGCCGACCGCGAAGCGCCAACCGTGCAAAACACATCAAAGAGTGGGTTTTGTTGGTAGACAAAAATAGAAAAGAGGGGCGAAATTGCTTGATGGATGCCGTCGCCTGTCTGTGTCGGACGTGCACCGAATCGAAAAGTCGGTGCGCCCTTCCACTGTAACAATCGCTCGTAGTAGAGGACAGACGGGTCGCCATCTTTCTGCCAGTGTGCAACGAGTTGTTCGCGATATGGATCGATGACCGTCATGGATTTGTACCTGCCCACGCTGTATTATAATCGGTGCCAAGCACGAGGACCAAAGACGCATCTGCATCTGCACCGGCTGGGCGCTGCGCGTTGACGGCAATCTGTGTGCTCGCTAGTCCCAGTGCAGTGGCGAGTTTTTGCCGTGCTTCTGCATGATCGCCAATATCATAGAGCATGGTTGCACTTGTATTATTGCCGTCACCTGGGTCTAATGTGTTAAATCCTTGCGTGCTGATGGTACTCGTCACTTTGGCTGCGATTCCACCGACATTTGTGCCATTGAGCACCTGCACGTTGATGATGCCGTTGATGCCTGCACCAGTTTTCCAGCGTTTTACAAGTGCGGCAATGTCGGATTGATTCCAATAAATATCAGATCCCACCACATTATCAACCCGCACATCAGCTGGATTGATTGACAGTTGCAGGATGTGATCACTATCGAGTTTGGTCGCAATTCCGGCCAAGTCTGTCATTGTACTCAAATCAGCAAGCGGCAACGTCGTGCGGACATTTTTTTCGAGTACGGCAATCCAATTTGGCAAAAGCGAGACTTTGGCCAAAAGCCCACGGCTTCGCACCGAACTCAATACCGCTTTGAGCACTTGTTGTTGCCGTTTGCTGCGATCAAAATCATTGCTAGAATGGCGAGAACGCGCATAGACAAGCGCTGTTTTGCCATCCATGTGCTGTATACCAGGGGCAATGTAGATACGCTCGACTCCGTGATTTTCTGTGGGGTATTCTGGATCAACGAGCGCCGCTTTGACGTCGATTACAATGCCGTTAATGCTGTCGACTAAATTTGCGAATCCATCAAAATCAACTTGTGCAATATAGTCCACTTTGACTTTGAGGAAGCGTTCAATCGTTTCTGCTGCTGCTGCCCCACCCCCAGCATCTTTACTGGTACCGGCACCGTACAGCGCCTCGGCATGATAATAGCCATACGAGAATGCGCCATTCACTTTGCCAAACGTTCCATTTGGTAATGCAACCACCGAGTCGCGTGGAATGGACAACATAGTTGCCCACCCGCCTAACGGATCCACACGCACCAGAATCAACGTGTCGCTGCGGACTCCTTCGGCTTCGGCTTCGGCACGTTTGTCAACACCAACGAGCAACACCGAAAACGGCTCATTGAGTTTGGCTGGCACAAAATCTTGGGTGACCGTTTCTTCGTTATTTTGTGGGGCGTCAGAATTGGTATTACTGTTGCTATTGGCGCGCGGGTCATTTTGCTGTATATTGGCCAATGCCTGATCGGTACGGCGCAACACCACAAATGCGACACCAGAAAATGCTATCAATGCTATCACAAACACCAAAATAATAAACGTACGCCAGTTGTTGGCCTGTGCCAAAACCCGTTGTGCAGCCATGCGGGCTGGTGTCATATTCGGCAGCAACGGCTTCGTTGGTCTACGCAACAATTTGACTGGACGCGACGATCGACGGCGTGGTGTCTTGTGCACGGCGTATTCTACTCCCAGCAACAATCATCACTATTATACACGATGCAACTGCGCTATAATCTGTAAAAATGCTGATATCGATACGAGAGGTGCACGATGTTTCATTGGAAAACATACATCGACAAAATTCTCGAAGAAGCACGTGCCAAAGGTCTATATAATCCGACACATGCCGTCAACCGGCCCCTCGAAATCGCCGATGATAGCAATGTCCCAGAAGGTGACCGTATGGCCTATCACCTCCTCAAAAGTAATGGCTTTGCCCCGCCATTCATAGAGGAACGTAATCGCCTGATTGCAGACAAACACACGCTTTTTGCTGACAGAGATGCATTACATGCACGTTGGGATTCGCTCTCACTCGATCGTCAACGCGACGCATTGACCAAACTGCGTGCACGTTTCGTCGATATCTGGCGCCGTACACTTGACTACAACTTGCAAGCTCCACTTGCACTGCAAATCGACGGAATACGGATCGACTACGAACTCCGTGATTTAGTCCTAAAGTCACTTAATCCGCAGTAGCGTCATCGGGTGCGTCTTCACTCTGTGTGCTGTCAACGGTGGGTGTGGTTTCTGAGGTACTGCGTAACGATTGCCAGGTATGCAGTATGGTGCGGTAGCGTGTAACTTCATCGTATGGTCCCATTATCGGGATGGGATTGCATACCGTTGGTGTTTCTGCGCCAATGAATTGGTATGTTCCATCCGCTAATCCGTCAGTGCAGAGGGTGATTGCTGGTACATAATTTGCAATAATCGCATGTAAGTCATGCACATCACTCCCAAGTCCTGCATGCACAATCAACGACATGCCCTGATCGGTAACACGCTGATGAAGCGGGGTGAGATAGTGGGTGATACGCTCTGCAAAACACTGTAAACCAGCTTCGATCGAAATGAGCACTGCATTCGCCTCGAGGGTGACTGCAATGTCACAAATCGCTTGGAGCTGCGTCGCTAATGTGTTGCGTATGGTGCGGTGATGCTGTGGATCGGGGAATACATAGGTGGGGGTGCATAGTATCAATTTGCCGCTGATATGTTTGGTGTGCGGCCGCAATCGTCGTGCCCACGGTTTCCAGACGTCCTCAATTAATTCTGTCATTCGCGTATCGACTAAGCAGACATCTATTGTGTCGAGTGCAAACATGTCGCGCAACAACAGCAACTGCTCACCATGCATCATAAACATACACGGTGTTGGTTGTATCTCCGATTGTGTTGCGTCATTGTCACTCATGGTTTAGTTTTGCGTGTTACAACAGCGAGTATTCCAAAGAGTGCCGTACACGTCAGTACAATGGCTGCACCGGTTGATACCGCAAAATGAAACGAAATGAGCAACCCGATGCATGCGGAAATTGCGCCGATCACTGCTGCAATGAGCATCATTTTGCGTAGATCTGTGGCGATGAATGTTGCCGCAGCAGCAGGTGTGACGAGCAACGCACTGGTCAGTACCACGCCGACCACTTGAATGCTCGATACAATCGTAAATGCCAATAGGACGAGGAGCATCGTGCGCAACCGGTCGCTGCGAATGCCGATTACTTCTGCATGGAGTGGGTCAAACGATGTGAGTTCTAATTCTTTGTGAAAAAGTAGCAGACAGACAAGGACAATAACGGCGACACCACTCATCAGCCATAGTTCTTGCGTCTGAACACCGAGAATATTCCCAAAGAGGATATGACTCAAATCGCGGAACGATTGTAACTTGCTCATCAACAAAATGCCGAGTGCGAACATGGCCGTAAAGATCACGCCAATAGCTGTGTCTTCGCGAATGCTTGCTTTGCGTGCCATCCAGCCGATACCCAGCGCAGTGAAAATACCAGCGGCCATCGCACCACTCACCAGACTCCAGCCGTACATGTATGCAATGACCACGCCGGGGAGTGCAGTGTGTGCAAGCGCATCACCGATGAATGCGAGTCGGCGTAGCACGACATAACTGCCGATGACCCCACACGTCCCTGCAATCAACAGGGACGCGAGTAGCGCATTGACCATGAATGGATATTGGAATGGCGCGATGATCCATCGGTACACGATATCCATTTAGAGTTCCACTTCACTGTGCTGATACGTTTGTGCCGATTGTATGCCAATGATGTGACTCGCATGCAACGTGATGATAATGTCGAAATCTTCGCGCAGCCGACTAATCTCGTGTGTAGCGACCAACGCGGTACGTCCGTGTTGCTGGAGTTCCGTCAGGATGGTGCAGATAACGTGTCGTGTCTCGGGGTCGACATTGTTGAACGGCTCGTCTAGCAGCAGAAGTTCTGCTTCTTGGACAATCGCGCGTGCGAGTAACGCGCGTTGTTGTTGCCCGCCTGACAGGTCACTGATGCGCCGTTTGGCGACGTTTGTTATCCCCAAGCGATGCATTGTTTCATCGACGAGGGCATAATCGTGCGCCGTAGGACCACGGAACCACCCGAGGTGGACATAGCGCCCTGTCATGACAAACTGCTGCACATCAATTGGAAAGCGCCAATCGATGTCGCCACGCTGTGGCATATACGCTACGCGATGATGGCAGGCACGGACTGGTCGACCATAAATGCGAATAGTGCCAATCTGGTACGGCTGTAGACCGGCGAGCGTCTTGAGCAACGTACTTTTGCCTGCACCATTCGGACCAATCAGTGCGGCGCGTTGCCCAGCTGGAACTGTCAACGCATCGATTTGTAGTGCAGCGCCTTGTGATTCGTCATAAACGACTTGTAATCCGTGTATGTCGACCGCCGCGGAATCAGGAAGTGAGTCGACATGCGTCCGCCCACTGTAATGAAATATCATGGTGTTGTCGCTGTGAGTGCGGTGACTATCGTTTCCACATTATAGCGCATCATGTCGATGTAGGTAACACTTTCGCCCGTACTACTCAGCGCATCAGTGTACAACGGTGGGGCAACGTTCACCCCTGCCGTCGTTGCTATTTGTTCGATTAACTTGGGATTGGCCACATTTTCCACAAAAATTGCTGGCACACCAGATTCTTTGATTGCATCAGATAATTCTGCAATGCTGCCTGCCCCAGGATCGGCACTTTCTGTTGATACCGAGCCCAATGCAGACCCTAACACCGTAAATCCATAGCGTGCCGCAAAATACTGAAATGTATCGTGATTGGTAACCAAGACGCGTTTTTCCACCGGAATGGTAGCCACTCTTGTGGTGATTTCTTCATCGAGTGTACGTAGCTTGTCGATGTACACCTGCGCATTTGCCTTGATTGTGCTCTCTCGATCTGGTGCTATGCGAATGAGCCCATCACGAATGTTTTCGGCCATCTGAATGGTGCGCGTGACATCGTGCCACACGTGGGGATCAACCTCTTCTGCATCTGAATGGGCATCGTGTCCATCACCATGTGCTGCAATTGTGGCTATACCACGACTTGCAACAATCACCCCTGCATTGCTCCCTGAAGCGTTGTAAAGTTCATCAAACCATGGCTCGAATTCAAGTCCGAGTTGTATGATTGCGACTGCATCATGCATCCGTACCCCGTCGGCTGGTGTGGGCTCGTAGACATGTGCATCACCATCTGCGGGTACCAGTGATACGACATTTACCACATCTTTGCCAATGTTTTGCGTGATGTCTGCCAAAATACTGAACGTTGCTACTACCGTAGGTCGGTTGGTGGTTGGCTGTTGTGGAGATCGGCTACAGGCAGTCATCAGCGCTGTAATTACCACCCAGATCAATAACTGCTTAATACGCATTGTTTTTACCATCGTGAAAAGAATCCTGTGGTAATGATAGTGACTATCAATACCATTGTCAAATATGTGCCACGGATTGAACAAAAAGAATATCCGGTTTGCCCGGACCATTGGCATCAGGGATGAGTCCAGAAAGCACAAATCCGACCTTTAGATAAAAGCCACCGGCGTGAGGAGGGGATGTGTCAAACTGCGTCAGGTGTGCCACTGGATTTGGATAGAGAGCGATTTGAGAAAGAGACGTTGCAGCACATTCATCATCACACCATACAAACAGTGTGTGTGCACCTCGTTTGTGCAGTTCGCTGCGCAGTGCATGGACAAGGTTCCTGCCAATTCCGCGGTGACGTGCATGCGGCGCAACGACGAGAGGGTGGAGTTCCCAGGCATGTCCGTTGTACTGCGGATATGCCGAAATCCAGCCGACCAGTCTCTCTTGTGCAAGTGCCATAAACGCGACATGGTCAACGCTCGTGTGCGCACGCACTTCTGCGAACGCATGATCAAGGTCCGGCCACGCATTTGAGATACCGTCAAATCCGGTATGTAATAGGGTGGCCGCTTGTTCGATAATGTGTGTATTGGTGCGGTCGAAAGGAAGTATATCCGTCATCCGATTACCTCATGCCACAATAATTCACTCATCCGCGGAGCATGTCTGAGCAGCCAACCACCATCCGCCACGCGTGTGCCGAGAATGACAATGCGGAACATGTTTTCTGCGTCTGCCCATACCAACATACCCGATGCACCACTATGACCAAACGAATGTGCAGGCCAGCATGGTGCAAGCCAATGTGGCTGTTTGCTCCCACGTAACTCGGGACCGAGTCCCCACGGGCACGGCTGCCACAGCAACGGATGCATGAATCCACCAGATAGATTTGCCGTGCTATTGGTGGTGGCAAGTTGTATTGTTGATGGTGAAAGGAAGCTGGAATGCGGCAGAAATGCATCGATGAGTGCGAGCGCACCAACAGCATTCGTACAAAGCCCACCCCATGGGAGGGCCAAAGAACGCCAAAACGTGCTATTGAAGGGTTCGAGATCGGTGCCACGATGTACTCCGCGTACATCGGCAATCGTGGCGACATTTGTGGGGCCAGGATCACCAAAGACGCCTGCTACTCCAAGTGGTTGAAGTACCAACTCGCGAATGGCATCACCAAAAGTCCGCCCGGTCATGCGTTCAAGGATGATGCCGAGTATGCCGTACCCTAAATTACTGTACTGTACCTGTTGTTGCACGCCGTAGCGTGGCGCAGATATCAGGCATTCATGTGCGAGTGCGTCCCAGCTGAGTCCATGCGCATATCTGCCTTCTTTGTTTGGTAAATCGATTTCATATCCACTGGTGTGGCACAATAATGTGTAGAGCGGTCGCGGCGCCATATCTGCATGTATATCAGGCAAGAGCATTCCAATGGGGGCATCATATGTGAATTTGCCGGCATCGATGAGTGCGAGGATGCCCAAGGCTGTGGCGAGTTTGCTTATCGAAGCCACTGGGAAGAGCGTGTGTTGGGAAAGTGGTCGCTGTGCACCATCTACTCCGAACGCCATCATTACTGGTTCTGCGTACCCATATTGATATCCGACAACCATGCCTGGTGGCATGTTATTCGGTTGTGACATGACATAACTATGTATCGCGTTCATTGTTTCATCCTTTTCTTCCCTTTGTTATAGTATAGGAAATATATAAGGAGCATAATGCTATGAAACGTCGTCATCTGTTGCGCACTATGGCGTTGCTGCCGCTGGTGGCTTGTACCAACACACAGCCGTCAACTGGAGCGACACCAGGACCACAGCCAGGACTCTTTATCGATGCAGGATACCGCTATCAGGCTATTTCGCCGTTGGTGTACGGCACAAATACTGGCCCGTGGCAAACAATTGGTATTGATCAGCGCCAATTCGCCCAAGCGACAGGTATGTCTATGATTCGGTGGCCGGGCGGGAATTGGGGCGACGAAAACGATGTAACACCGCTCATGGTCGACGAATACATGCAGCTCTGCACACAGGTTGGTGCCATTCCATCCATTCATGTCCGTGTGTTTGGTGGCACACCATCAAAAGCCGCAGAACTGGTAGCGTATGTCAATAAAACCAAAAAATACGGCGTCAAATATTGGGCAATTGGTAACGAGCCAGATTTATTCGTCAAAAAACGTGGGGCTGCCAGATATGGTATTGCCGACTATGTTGCTGATTTTGTGGCGTACCGTCAAGCGATGAAAGCTGTTGACCCGACAATTGTGGTCATGGGGCCAGAATTGAGCCAGTTTGGTCCAAATGAATCGTATCCGCGTGATGCCACCGGTGAATATTGGTTGCGTGGATTCCTCCGAGCCGTACCAGATGTTGAGATGTTATCGTTGCATCGATACCCATTTGGTGAACGCCCAGTCACACCCGATATGCTGGCCGCAGATCCCCCATCTTGGACTGCATCGATTGCGTACACTCGTCAGCTAATGCGTGAACTCATCGGCAAGGAAATTCCTATTGCAATCACCGAAGCAAACTCTGATTGGAGTGGACGTGTCGATGATGTGGCGGGCACAAATTCCTGGGCAAATGCGTTGTGGTGGACAGATGTCCTTGCCCGACTGATTAGCGCCGAATGCCAAATCGTCAATCAGTTCTGCATGGGGGCAATTCCGGCGCAGGGTATTGGTCTTTTTGGTCCTGTGGCGTATAATTCGGCGCCACTACCGACGTTTGAGGCATATCGCTTATTACAAAAACTCGGTACAATCCGACTGCATGCCAGCATTGATAGCGAGAATGGTCACGTATTGGCTGCGCAGCGTGACGATAATGTAATTACGCTAGTCTATGTCAATCACGCGACAGCAGCAGTCACAACTCCACTTACTATCGCCAATGCTACGATTCGTGGGCCGGCACAGGTCTGGCAATTTCGTGAGGAAGTGCGGTGTGCGACGCAACCAGCTATCGATGTGACGCAACCGATTAGCTGGCCGGCACGTTCGGCGACGCTTCTCGAAATTCCTGTTTAGTCGGAGAAAGCCCGGTGAACTTTGTGGCTGGCATCACCAATAATCGGCGATCCGTGTCCGACAACGAGATGTGCATATGTGCGTTGCCCGAGTGCAATGCGTGATTGTTTGGCGAGCACGGGGTCCTCATGACCTACGGCGTTCCGCAAGCCAAAAATATTCGTAAACGCATCACCTGCAATCAGGACATCACCATGATTTTGCCAGATGAGCGAGATGTGTCCAGCGGTATGCCCGGGCGTGTGGATGGCGTGTAGCATGGGAGTGATTGCGTGTCCGTCGATTGCCTCGGCTTGGACATCGATTGGTTGCCCGGCGGTCGGTGGTCGCTGGTCGAATTGGTGCTGGAGAAGCGAAAGTGGCCAGGATAACACAAATGGTCGCATCTGGATGCCTTGTGCGGCATCGTTTCCATCGAGGGGATGCATGATTGCTGCCCCGACACCGTGTGATTGCAACGCATACGCGCTACCTGCATGGTCGTAGTGCAAATGTGTCAGTACAAAGCGTATATTCGCGAGTTGGTGTCCGCGGCTTCGGATACTTCCAATCACTGTCTCGGCATTTCTGACATCACCGCCATCAATTAACGTTGCACCAAAGTCATCTTCAAGGAGGTAGGCATTGACCATGCCCAGTTTTATTTGATATAGCCCGGGAAGTATTCGTTGCATGATGGAGCGCTCTCTGGTGAAAGTTAGATGTTATGCATGTTGTTTGCGAGAAAAATGGCGAATAACAAGGTATAAACCAGCACCAAATGGCCCAGCCATCAGGACACTCAGCAATGCAATGCGGCGAATCCAACTGGGCATTTGAACTTTTTCGCTGTCCAAGTAAATCCACCGCCCTACCCACAAATCGAAGCAGATGATATGAATCCAAGCAACCGTTGTACCTTCGGGTGTGGCAAAAAGCTTCATCAGCACGGGTAACTGTGGATTGGCCAGGTCGGGGAGTAGACCAACAAAGCTCGGTGCAACAAGCACCGTGTACAGGAGCGCCAATGGGGCGATAATCCATGGCGACCCAATTAGGCGTTTGGTGTATGACCATTGCGGTAGCGCAATCATCAGAATCCACCACGGCAAAATGTACAAATTACTCAATTGGAATGCTAAAGACATCCATCTATCCCTTCGCACAGCGAGTTTACGCTCGCTGTGCGTGCAGTGGAGTACGTTACGGTGTTGCAGTCGGTGTGGCGGCTACAGTTGTTGCCGTTGCAGGGGCGGACGTGGCTGTGGCCGTCGCAACGGTTGCGGTGGCAGTGGCGGGTGCTGGTGTAAATGTTGCGCTGGCAGTCGGGCTGCTTGCTGGAGTAGCCGTCATGCTCGTTATCACAGTTGTCGTAGTCGTGGTATTAGTTGTTGCGGTGGCAGCTCCGGTAGCAGTGGCAGTTGGTGGTGTCCCTGTGACGGTACTTTCCGGCGTGTTGGTGAGTGTTGACACGGGAATTAATGTGTTTGTGACTGCAGGTGCCTGTGTTGGCTTCGGAGCAGGTTTTGCAGGTGCACTTGTGGGTTGCTGAGTTGGCATATCAACACCAGTCGTCGCCGTGATTGGCATGGCAGTTTGCGTCTGCGCGGCTTCAGCGGTCGCGGCAACATCTGTTGGGGCTTGTGCCGTCATTGTCGCAAGTTGTGCCGTTGCGACGAGTGTTGCCAGCCGATCTTGGTTGCTCAAATTGTTACCACAGGCACTTAAGATGAATAGTGCTGAAGTGCCGAAAACAATAATCCATTTATGCATAAACATAATTATTACTCCATGTAGTATATACATCTTTATCATAGCAAGTTTTACGATGCTGTCAACTATCATAGATAGTAAAGTGGCCCTGAGATGATGTGAGACATGAATTTCAATACAAACGCTGATGTGTTACATAATGCAAACGTTTCTCTCAAATGCACCACACCCACCGGCGCGTGCCGATGGGTGTGGTGCGGATTGGTGGAGATGGGGGGAGTCGAACCCCCGTCCAGAATAAGCTGACTGCCAGCATCTACGCGTGTAGTTCCTTGTTTATTCTGGCTGCCGCCTCACACGAGGAACAAAGCGTTGCGGTAACGATTCTGCTTGTCTTAGACTA
>CAZIKU010000008.1:0-50780 GCA_964539815.1 uncultured Klebsiella sp.
TGGCCAGCGACGATGGGCGGCGCGGCTGGCTCAACCACTTGGCTGTGCATCCTGCGCATCAAGGGCGTGGGTTAGGCAAGTTCCTCGTGGACGAGACGATTGCACGACTGCGCGCCCAAGGATGCGAGAAGCTCAATTTGCTGGTGCGCAGTGATAATACGCAGGTCTGTGCCTTCTACGAGGCACTCGGATTCGGCTATGACGGGGTGACCTATATGACCAAGTGGATTAACCGGTCGTGATGCGCCGCATATTCCCCATGTTCATCATGACGGTACTTTGTTGGGTGTGTGTGGCATGTAGTACACCCACTCCCACCAACGCACTTCGGCTCAGCATCGGCGATGACAGTCCCGATGTATACCATACCCTGACGGTCACCATTCGTGATGCAACTACGAGTGGTGGTCAAGGCGTTGATGGAAACATCGTCATCTCGAGCCGACACCAAGCCGACACACGGCAGATCCGCATTGCAAGTATGGGTACCGTGACACCACGCTGGCTTGTTCCGTTTGGTGGTACACTCACGGTAGTGACCACACCAACGGACACATGGCAGATTGACAACGGCTGTAGTCGCGATGGCAGCATGCTCCCGACGATTGCAATGCGCGATGTGCTCGGGCCGATGACTGGCTTTGTCCCTGATGGTGATGGGCTGTCGAGTGGCGTTGGTGGTGCCAGTTGGCAACGTTTTACGGCACAGGCAAAACGTGACCATACCGGACAACTTACGGCGATGACAGGCAGTGGCTACGGCAAAATACTGCTCCCGGGCGGCGAAGTGGTCACCGGTGATATTACATGGCAGTACGAGACAGCGGCAGATTCACGCGCGATCCCCATCCCCCCACGCTGTAGTGATTCCGTATATGCCGCACTGCCACTCCCAGCGTCTTGGCAGAATCGTCGCCCGTATGGCGGAGCGGCACTCGCCGAAAGCAGTCAACCCCTCGTACCAGCCGCCGCTGACCTGGTCGCATTCCTTGCAACCAACGGTTGGGATACAAGCGTCACACAATCAGATACCCAACACGTGGTCATCGATGCCACGTTGCACTCCGACACGGTGCGACTTTTCCTGGTGTCCAATCCCCAAGGTGGTGTCGACTTGACCATGATTGTACAGCCGTAATGCACGGCTGTTGATGACAAGGAGTTCCCCGATGCGCATCATTGTAACGCTACTCAAGTGGATTATTGGCTTTCTCATTGGCAGTATTGTGGTGGTGGCTGCCTCGATTATCATCGACCGCAGTGTCGGCGTCAATCGACTCGATGGTATCACCAACACCGTCATCCCCAATGGCGATAATCCGGCAATTCGCGCCTATGTGGCACGTCCCAGCGGTGAAGGACCATTCCCCGTGGTCATCATGGTGCACGAGTGGTGGGGGCTCAAGTCCGAAATCGCCGGCAAAGCCGATGCCTTGGCCAAAGACGGCTACATCGTGGTAGCTCCCAACCTTTTCCGCAACAACACCACCGATTGGATTCCCACGGCAATTTGGCAGGTCAGTACTACACCATCCACCCAGGTCGATGCCGATCTGGATGCCGTCATGCTCTGGATCAAAAATCAGCCTGATGCCAACAGCACCAAAGTGGCCATCATGGGATTCTGTTTTGGTGGTGGCACTGCAATTCGTTACAGCGTGAACACACCAGGCATGGCCGCAACTGCGGTGTTTTATGGCTCGACAATCAATGATCCGCAACTTCTCGCCCGTGTGACTGGCCCCGTATTGGGGATTTTTGGCGCCGAAGATACTATGATTCCCGTCAGCGAAGTCAATGCATTTGAGGCAGGACTCAAAAGTGCCGGTGTCCCCAACGAAATCACGATTTATGCGGGTGAAGGCCACGCCTTTGTCAAAAGCATGGAGGACATTGCCAAGGGTGGCAATCAACAAAAAGCCTGGGAACAGCTCCGTGGCTTCCTCAAACAGGCACTCTACGGGAGTGCCCAGCAGGGTCGCACTATTCCAATGGCAAATCGTGTGGCCGCACCACACCAATTCCACCCGTCACAGCTATTGCATTTGTGGGTGTGTAATCGTACGACTGCACAGTGGTAAATCACTCTATTCAAACCGCTGCAACTGTAGTACACTAGCAGACGTCTACATTAATACGTAATTATCGACGAGGTGTGTGATGGAAATTTTGTATTGTTTGTTTTTGTTGGTATTGCTGGCATTAGCTGTGGTACTGACTGGTATCAAAATCGTCCCCCAAGGGTATGAATGGACCGTCGAACGCCTTGGTCGTTTCCGCGTTGTCCTCAAACCTGGCATGAGCCTCATCATTCCGTTCATTGATCGTATTGGTCGCCGTGTCAACGTACAGGAACAAGTCCTCGACATTCCCTCGCAGGTGGTCATCACGCGTGATAACGCCACCGTACGCGTCGACGGTGTGCTCTTTTACCAAGTCTACGACACCAGCTTGGCTGCCTATCAGGTCTTTAATTTGCAGGCCTCGATTATCAACTTGGCACTGACCAACTTGCGTACTGCCCTGGGTAGCATGGAACTCGACGAAGTCCTTTCCAAACGCGACCAAATTAACACGCACCTGCTGGCCGCCGTCGATCATGCGACACAGTCATGGGGCACCAAGGTGACACGCGTAGACGTCAAAGACGTACTCCCACCCGAGGACATCACCCGTGCCATGGCCATGCAGCTGACTGCTGACCGCGAAAAGCGCGCCAAAATTCTCACCGCCGAGGGTGTGCGCCAAGCTCAAATTCTCGAAGCTGAAGGGCAAAAGCAAGCAAAAATCCTCGAAGCTGAAGGTAACCTCGAAGCCGCTCGCCGCCAAGCTGAAGCACGCGAACGCCTCGCCGAAGCTGAAGCAGACGCCACCAAGTCGCTGGTTGCCTCTGTCGGCAATCCCGAAGCCGCCCTGCAGTACTTTGTGGCGCAACGCTATGTCGATGCCCTGCAAAAACTGGGCGATTCACCGGCAGCACGCATGGTCGTGGTACCAACCGAGCTGACGAACTTGGCCGGCATGATGACCGCAATTACTGAGACACTCAAACAAACGGACAAAAAGTAATGCTACAGAATAGCGTCTTTTGGGGGGCTATTGGTATTATCTTGCTCATCGCCGAGCCGTTTATCCCTGGCGTGTATGCGCTGTGGATAGGGATTGCCGCACTCACCACCGGTGTTGTCGCACTCCTCTTCCCAGCGCTGGGCGTCTGGCTCTTGTTGGTCTTTGCCATCTGCACCATTGCCAGCGCCTTGATCGGGCATCGTATCTATGCCCGGTTGAGCACTGCACCCAATCAGCTCAACGATATGCAGCATGCACTGATCGGACAACATGGGACGTGTATCGCAGTATCAGAAAACAACCTCATCCGCATTCGTGTCAATGGAGTGGAATGGGCTGCGACTGCAAGTGACGTAATTAGTACTCACGATATAGTCGAAATTATCGCATTTCATGACGCCCGTCCCGTCGTACGACGCATCTAAAGTTCGAGAATTTCTCAACGGGCATCTGCCTCTTTTATTGATGCAGATGCCCGTTATAGTCATGTCTGTGTGTTTTTTGATTGTATCTAGTATTTTGCACAAAATACGTAAATACATGTTCACTATAATGAGTAAATTTTTCTGTTTATTTGACGAACACACGAGATAGTGTTACTATGACACCAGTGTTTTATGTCTATTACATGAAGTAGAATCCCCATGAACTACCAGCTAATGACAATTCGTCAGCTTGCCGAACGCGCCGGTGTGACACAGCGTACTATTCGCTACTACACGGATGAGGGGCTGATTGATGCGCCTGTCGACAAAGTACGCATGCCACGATATACCGAGCGTCATTTGTTGCAACTGCAAGCTGCCGCTCATCTCAAGGCCAGCTACATGCCGTTACGCGTAATTCGTGCGCGCCTTGCTGGGCTCGGCGACAGCGAATTGCAGGAGCTCATCAACAGTGTGCCACAGCCGGTGCAGGTACTCAATGAATCTGCGGTTGAATACGCTGTTGCGCAACACCATGTGCCACAAGTGATTCAAGGCAAACATGCGATTCCGGATGTCGCAGAAGCAGATGCCGTAACTACCGCCAGCGATACACGCCGCTGGTATCGCGTCGTCATCGATGATGGCATCGAGCTTCACTTCCGTGATGATCGTCAAATCGATGGTGGTGATTTGCGTCGCCTCAACGCCATGTTGCGCCGTCGCCCCTAACCCCTGACTCCTCCCCCCACGTGGTAATCCCACGTGGGGGATTTTTGTGCACCTTGACTACCCAGGGATGTTGTAATCAGGGGAATCGTCGTCATCCAATGGCTGGCGACCATAAGCGTTATATCTATCACTCCCCGGGGCAATTGAATTACCAAAGATGTCGTATGGTCCCTCAAGAACGGCAGTCAAGCCAAATAAATGCCGGTACTCCGCATCGGTCATGTGTGGACCAGCCACATCATGCGGTGGCCATGTCATATCCTGACAGGCATAGTCGTCACGCTCGTGATGACGATTGTGCGTAGCTGCAAGTTGCCATGACACGTAGCAATCATTGGCATCAGCGGGAGTCACAAATGACACACGATCACTATCGAAGTGATAGTCGTCATCATCGCTCATCACATCCAGTGATGCGTCTGTATCGTCATCCTCATCGCCAGCATCATGCATTCCCATAGTCGTCGGTACATCGTACTCGCCATATTGCGCATCAACACCGACACGCCCGCCCGGAGTCACCCAGGCACAATCACCCACCTTGCCTTGCCCTGGGAAGTCGATCAGCATGTCGGCATCATCGTCGACTGCTTCGGTAATACGGGCGATGAATGCCTCCATTTGTGCCAGCGACATGCCAGATTCTGGAGGCAACACGAGCTGATCGGCATGGTGCGTGCGCCATGCGTGGATGTTGGCATACAGGCTATTGACCACCGCGTACGCATGCGCCGTGTCCTGCATTATCTGCTGGAATTGTATGTTACTCGCCAAGTTCTTGCGGTCTGCCTGCTGTGCCCTGCATGCGGCCACATACATCTCCAATAATGCGCGCTTCATCAACGCTGCTTGTAATAACCCTCGCATTGCATCGTACGCCATTTGCTCACTCCTTGTCGTTATTATTCATCAAATTCGCACAGTATTCATTTACACTATTTGTTCAATGATTTATATATTTTATTATACCTTACAGTAATTATTACGTTAATATAAACTATACCATATGTTTTTTCTTTTTTCAAGTATGATTGATATGACAAATTCACATTTGACAATTACAGTGAATACTGTTATTATTACGTTGTTATGTTACTTCTCATATTGAAAACATAGCACTGCGAGATTTGGAGAGTTAAAATTTTCACCCAAAAGGAGGAACGTCTATGCCGACACTACAGGCAGACCAGAATCGCGACATCGTCGCATTAAAGAATCCCCCCATACACACTGGCCATGATGTCATCGTGCGCTACAGTATCACAGCGCCAGACACACGTCAGCAACAACAGGAGCGGATCCCCCTCAACATCGCCTTGGTGATTGACCGCAGTGGCTCGATGTCCGGGCGCAAACTAGCCGATGCCGTCGATGCCTGCCGGCGTATCGTGCAACGCCTCACCGAGGTCGATCGCTGCACCATCGTGACCTTTGACGACACGGCCACCATGATTGCCGATGGTGCCCCCGTCACGCAGGCACGGCGCTCGTTGATTCTGCATGCCCTCGACATGGTGCACAGCGGTGGTTCAACCAATTTGTCGGGTGGGTGGCAACTCGCTGCCGCCCAGCTCATGCTCCAGCAACAGACAAAGACAATCAACCACATCATGCTCTTGACCGACGGGATGGCGAATGTAGGTATCACCGACATCGAAAGCCTAGAGGGAATTACACGTGACTACCACCATCGCGGGATTAGTGTCAGTACCTATGGGTTAGGACAAGGGTATGCCGAGAACGAGTTGCGCCGCATTGCCGAGGCTGGGCACGGCACACATCAATTCATCGAACATGCGCGTGACATCGAGCGCTACTTCAGCAACGAGCTGAGTGAGTTGTTCACAGTGACATATCGCGATGTCAGTCTGCGCATCGCAGTGCCCAGTGGCTTTGAGGCCGAAGTGATTGGGCAGTTGCCCCATACCCGCATGGACACGCATGTCATCATCACCATTGGCAGCATGATTGCCACCGAACAACGTACACTCTTTTTGCGACTGACACCCATCCAAGCAGCCGTGCCCAGTCAAGTCACAGTGAATGCAACGCTGAGTGGCGTCACCAATGACGACACGCGCACCACAGTCACAGCGAGTTCGTCCATCCAGATTGCACCACCATACATTGCAGATCAGGCAGTCATCAACCAAGATATCGAGGAGCAGGCCGTGCATGTGGATATCGCATATGTGCGGAGCGAAGCGCAGCTACGGAATCGTGGGGGTCATTATGCAGCTGCACGGGCGTATGTATTGCAGATGCAGGCTCGCAGTGATGTGTTTGCCCGCAATCCGATTTACGCCATTCTCGCCAACGAAATGCAAGAGCATATCGATGATTGGCGTGCCAAAATCAGCGAATCAACGAATTATATGAAAAAGCGTGGGGCCAGCAGGGATTTGATGTATATGCGTGAGAAGTTGGCTGAATTACAGGCTCGCGGCATCAATGATACCGAGGTTACCATGCTCATGTCGCAAATCAGAATGCTCGAAGAGCGCCGTAATCGGCGCGACGACGACTCCCGCTAATCCATCCATCACACACACAGGGGCGGCGCATAACTGCGCCGCCCCTGTGTCATTTATCCGCTACATACACAACGCCGCGCCCCCCATGATGCCAATCACATCACCGAGGGCAGCCGGTTTGAGGATGACCTGTTTGGAGAGGGCGCGGTAGGCCATAATCGTACGCAGGGGCGCAAAGAGTTGCTCACCCGCACCCGTCAAACCACCACCCAACACGATGATGCCTGGGTTGAGCAAATTGCTGGCCGATGAGATGCCAATTCCCAGCCACGCTACGGCATGGTCCCAGATCTGCTGAGCGACTGCATCACCATTGGCTGCCGCCATAGCCACGTCACGGGCGGTGATGGTGGCGGGATCGCGGTCACGCAGTGACGGCGGGACGTTGACACGTGCATCACGGGCAATCGACAGACCCGACGACAACGATTCAAGGCAGCCGTTGCCCCCACACGCACATGGTGGACCATCGGGCTTGAGAATCATGTGACCGACCTCGCCGGCCCAGGCATGTTCACCACGATGCAACTGCCCGTTGATGATAACGCCACCACCGATGCCCGTACTCACCGTCAAATAGAGCATGTGTGTGCACCCCTGCCCGGCTCCAAAGCGGTACTCGGCCAAACCTGCGGCATCGGCATCGTTGGCAATCACACCCGGCACTCCGAAGTGGGATTCACAGCGGGCAGCGAGGGCAAAGCCTTCCCAGCCGGGGATATGCATCGACAAGCGCACCGTGCGCCCATCTGCTTCGACCGGACCACCAAACGATACACCTACTGCGGTAATCGGCGTGGTCACCTGTGCGCGCAAGTCGTCGGCGAGTGCCAACATGGCCGCAAAGCCGTGTGACGCACCTCCAGCGGGTGTCGCACAGCGCCCCGATACGATGACTTGACCCGTCGCGGTATCGACGATACCAGCAGCGAGTTTGGTACCGCCAAAGTCGAGTCCGAGTACGTAGCTCATGATGCGCGAATCCGATTGGCGAGGTTGACGGCCAAGGCATGGCACAGGGCAATATGCACATCTTCGACTTCGGGCATAAATGAGCTCCGCACCACAAACGGCACATCAGCGAGGGCGGCGAGTTTGCCTCCACCAAAGCCACTCATACCAATGACCTGTCCACCTTGAGCCTGCACCCACTCGCTGACACGCAGGACGTTGGGAGAGTTGCCACTCCCCGAGATGGCTACCAACGTGTCGCCGGGACGATAGAACATGGGAATTTGCTCGACAAAGACGCGCTCGTAGGCGGTATCGTTGCCCCAGGCAGTGACGAGCGGCATATTGTCTGTCAATGCAACCGCACGGAAGCGGCGCTGGCCATCGACCACCGTCCATTTGCCCAAGTCGCAGGCAAAATGCGAAGCGGTGGCAGCAGAACCACCATTGCCACAGACAATGACACTTCCGTCGCGTTGATACGTATGCCAGAGCACGTCGAGGATGCGTTCACTGACGGCCACATCGACAGTTGCCAAGGTACGTGCCAAATTGGTGAAATAGTCGTGCATCATTGCAGGCACCTCTTTTCTTTAGGCAAAAAAGCGATATTTAAACAGCGCCCAAATCGCCCAAAACCCTTGCGAGGGTTTCATTTTTTTGCCTTCTTCGTACGTCCGCCCCATATAGCTGACGGGCACTTCAAAGATGCGATGCTTGCGGAGCAAAATCTTGGCGGTAATTTCGGGCTCGATGCGGAAGTCGTTGCTTTCGAGTGGGATGTTTTTGATGATATCAGCACGGAAGGCCTTGTAGCACGTTTCCATGTCAGAAATCCAGCAGTTGAATAAAAAGTTGGTCAAAAAGGTGAGAAATTTGTTGCCTAGGGCATTCCAAAAATACATGCCCGTGTGTCGCCCCATAAAGCGCGAGCCAAAGACGACACCAACCCGCCCATCAAAGATGGGAGTAATCACCTCATGGTAGTCATTGGGGTCATATTCGAGGTCAGCATCCTGGATGATGATGACATCGCCTTGGGCAGCGGCAATACCCGTACGCACTGCAGCCCCCTTGCCACGGTTCGTTTCGTGGCGTATCACGCGCAGATTCGGATCGTGTTGTTGTTCTTGGCGCAGGACTTCGGGAGTGCCATCGCGCGAGCAATCATCGATGACGATGATTTCCTTGTCGATGGGTACGGCACGGACTTTCGTCAATATGGCCGACAAACTCTCTGCCTCGTTGTAGCAGGGCATAATAACAGACAAACGCATACGAACCTCGTCTACGAAATACGCCGAACAAACTGCTCAATACGCTCGAGCGCGGTTTCGATGTGGGTCATAGATGCAGCATAACAGAGCCGCGCATGCCCGGCACCACTCGCGCCAAACACATCACCCGGGATAATGGCCACATGTGCCTCTTGCAGGAGGCGTTCACAAAAATCACTACTACTCAGACCCAGATGACTGACCTGCGGGAAGAGATAAAAAGCCCCTTTGGGTTCGCTGGTCGGGAAGCCGATACGGCGCAATCCTGCCAACAACACCTGCCGGCGGCTATCGTATTCAGTCACCATGGCCTGCACATCGGGCTCACCATGCTGCAGTGCAGCCAGTCCTGCATATTGCGCGGCAGTCGGCGCCGACATAATCCCGTATTGATGGACTTTACGCACAGCCCCACAGATATCGGCAGGAGCCGCCAGCCAGCCCAAGCGCCAGCCAGTCATGGCATACGCTTTGGAGAAGCCACCCATCAACACAGTACAATCACGTGCCCCTGCCATGCTCACTGCACTGACATGAGACACACCATAGACGAGGCGATCGTAGATTTCGTCAGACAAGAGGACCAGGTTGTGCTGTTGCGCAATATCGACGATGGCTTGCATGGCCACCGCATCGATGACCGCGCCCGTCGGATTGTTGGGGTACCCGATCAAAATCGCTTTGGTGCGCGGGGTAATGGCTGCTGCAATCGCTGCGGGATTCACCGCAAAGTCGTCAGCCATGTGGGTAGGAATCATGACTGGGGTACCGCCCGCAAAAATCACACAGGCCGTATATGCCACAAAACACGGCTCGGGGATAATGACTTCGTCACCCGGGTTAATGAGAGCGAGCATGGCCTGTTGCAGGGCTTCGCTGACACCCACCGTCACCAGAATTTCTTCTTCGGGGTCGTACGCGACGCCGGTATGTGCCTGGATATGTGTTGCAATCGCTTGGCGCAGTTCGTACAGACCAGAATTTGATGTATAGGCCGTTTTGCCGGCGCGAATTGAATCAATTGCAGCTTCGCGGATGTGGGCTGGTGTGACGAAATCAGGCTCGCCGATGCCGAGTGACACCACGTCCTGCATTTGTGCGGCAATATCAAAAAAACGCCGAATTCCAGACGGTGGTACATCATGAATTCGCTGTGCGAGGCGATCGCGTGGCATCCCGTTATTCATACCCTACTACACACCCTTTGCTCGTGATTACGACACTCTATCGTACCACATTCTCCGTCTAGCCAATCATATTCATAATCGCGCGTGCCACTCCAGGGAAGGCTGCACCAAAACGCATCAGTAGTGCACTATGCCACGGCACGATAATTTCCCCCATGGTGCGGCGTTGCATACTCGCCACCACGGCATCGGCCACCTGTGCACTCGTACAACTGCTCAACGCGGCGGCACGGGGGTATTTTTCGTTGGGGGCATTCTGCTGGAAGCCCGTCTGTGCCACACCTGGGCAAATCACACTGCAGTAGACACCGGTCCCGTCGAGCTCTTGTTGTAATGTGCGACTAATTGCAACCAAGGCGAATTTGCTGGCACAGTAGAATGCCATGTTGCGCGCAGCCGCCAATCCGGCGATCGAGGCCATCATGATGACTTGGCCTTGTTTCCGGGCAAGGAGATGGGGCAAAAACGCTTTGGTACAGCGGACTGCACCATAGACATTGACGTCCATCATGCGCTGTAAATCGGTGAGTGGGGCATCGACGAATTTATCGATGAAGCCAAATCCAGCATTGTTGATGAGGATGTCAACAGGGCCGAATGCCTCGGCTTCGCTGACCAATCGTGCCACATCAGCGTCACTGGTCACATCGGCAGTGACAGCCAAGGCCTTGCTCGCACCACCAAGCTCGGCGACAAGCGCCTGGAGTTTGTCGGTGGATCGTGCGGCCAATACCACACGTGCGCCTGCGGCCACTGCTCGGCGGGCAATATCCGCACCGAATCCACTCGAGGCGCCGGTAATCACCACCACACGATTGTTCAACGTCATACCACACCTCTTCTCACACGCACACATGATTACAATACATCGTATGGTTGGATTATACCCTATCTGCTTTGGTACAATATGCATCTATTTGGAGAAACACCATCTCATGAACCGTATCGTAATTCTCGGATCTGGCGGTGCCGGCAAATCAACCTTGGCGAATCACATCGGACACGCCCTCGCAATTCCAGTTACCCACATCGACCAACTCTTTTGGCAACCACATTGGCAGGCAGTTGATCGCGACACGTTGACCGCCCGCCAGCAGGCCATCGTGAGCCAACCACAGTGGATTATGGATGGCAATTACACCAGCACACTTGATGTACGACTCGCCCATGCGGATACTGTCATCGTGCTCAATATGCCGCGATGGCTTTGTTTGTATCGTGTACTCATACGACGCATCAAATACCACAACCGCACACGCCCCGATATGGGCGCCGATTGTCCCGAGCGTCTATCATGGGAGTTTTTGGGATTTATATGGAACTATCCCAAACGTATTCCTGCACTCAGCACACGCTTGGCCGCCTTGACGGACAAACGTATCATCTTTTTGCATTCTCCCGCCGAAGTCGCAGCATTTATGGCACAGCTATCCACAACCAAACAGAGTGGAGTACAATAAAGAGGGTTTCGCACATCACACACAAAGGGATACCAGCATGTCACGCACAATTGTGTCAACCGACCAAGCGGCCCCAGCCATTGGGCCATACTCACAAGCCGTTATGACCGATACGATGGTCTACTGTTCAGGGCAAATCCCACTTACCCCTGCTGGGGTGATGGTGGATGGCGACGTCACCGCACAGACCACCCAAGTCCTCAACAACGTCAAAGCGGTGTTGGCAGCTGCGGGGAGCTCGCTCGAAAAAGTAGTCAAAGTCACCGTCTTTTTGCAGGATATGGGCGACTTTGCGGCCATGAATGCCGTATATGGGCAATATTTCACCAGTAACCCACCAGCCCGGTCAACGGTACAGGTAGCCCGACTCCCACGCGACGCCAAAGTCGAAATCGAAGTGACTGCACTGCGCTAAACGCGCGTAATGCGTCCGTAATGCACAACTGCCATACTCACATTCATGGGACGTACATGGAGGTGGAGTATGGCAGTCAAATATATGCCGACAGTGATTATTACCATCGCCATGCTCGCCGTGCTCTGGGGGAAGGGCATGACAACACCGTCCGCAGGCAGTGTAACTGCACCGGCTATTCGTGGTGATACCTTGATTGTGCGTACCACACATGGGGATCGCATCGTGATTGACACGAGCAACGACGCGCCGCAACTCCTCGCCATACTGGGGAATGATAGCAGTCTGTGGCAAGCACGCAGTGCCGATACCGTCGTATTGACACAAACAGGTGCTGCCTGGCAAGGAGGGCTGACGGCACTCGTTGAGCATGGGGTGTCGCAACTCATCGTCCTGCCCGCAGCGCGCACCGAGGCAGAACCGGTTTGCCAGCACCGAGTACTGGCATGTCTGTTTGTGGCCGTCGGGGATCAATGGCAACACGACGACATGACATTCCATGTGGTAGCACCAAATGTGCTATGGTTAGTCTGGGCGCATGGGAGTATGTTGGTGGCACACGGTGCCACCACGCATCAACTCGATGCCTTGGCAGACACCATCCAGTGTCCGCACCCGTTGTGCCTCGTGAGTTATGGGTGGCAAATCACCCCACCGTGGCAACTACATCGGCGACTACACCTCACCGGTGTGTTGTACGGGGATGGGCAATCTCAAGAGCCCGCAGCACGTCTGAGTCTGGCACAGCGCCGTCCCTACCAAGAGTCGTTGTGGCACGAACAATTAGTCGGTACGTGGTCGTTGACATGCAATAATCCCACCCGCGTCCGTGTGAACGAGGTTTGGCCGTGAGCAATACCAGCATTTTTTTGATTGCGACTGTGGCCTGTATTCCGCTGCTTGCACTCATCCCGTGGGGCTGGCGTCGCATCTGGCACGAAGCATCTGCCAGTCAGACATCGCGCTTCATCAAAAACAGCAGCATTCCGATTGCCGCCAACCTCTTCGGCAAAGTCCTCGATCTAGGATTTGCGGCCATCACGCTCCGTGCACTCGGTCCGACGGCAAGTGGTGCCTGGAGTTTTGTGGCGCTGATTACCAGCATGTATCTGGTCACCATCGTCAACTGGGGACTCAACGATCTGACGGTGCGTGAAGCAGCAGCCCACCCCGACCGTGCGCCGCGCCTCTTTGGCCTGAGTCTGAGCATGCGTTGGCTAATGGCCGCCGTCGTCACGCCACTGACGCTCATTGCCATCTGGGGCTTGCGCGACGTGATGCCACCACTCAGTGCGGGGAGTACACTCGCCCTGTGGTTGCTGTTGGCACATTTATGGCCGGCAAGCACCGCTGCCGCAGCCAGTGCGTCATTCCAAGCGGCCCAGCGCATGGAAATACCGGCCTTGGTCACCGTGATTGCTAGTATTACCCGTACCCTCTTCGGGGTAGCCGTGATATGGTGGTTACCGGATGCCGATAGTCGCATCGTGGGCATGGCATCCGTGGCATTGCTCACCACACTCATCAATGCAGCCGTGTTGTGGTATCTACAACAGCGCCTGTTATTCCGTGCCGGACCTGCTTGGGATTGGGATGTGATGCGCCATTTATGGGTCACCGCCTTCCCGCTCCTCCTCAACAGTCTGCTCTTGACTGTCTTTTTTCGCTTTGATGCTGTCATTTTGCGCAGTGTGGCCGGTGACTACGCACTAGGGCTGTACGATGCCGCCTACAAAGTCGTCTCGATGACGCAAATAATCCCGCCCTACGTGGTAGGGGCACTCTTTCCACTGCTGGCCCATCGTGCTGTACATGACCGTGACGCCCTGGCCCCCCTGGTCGTGCGTGCCGTCACCGTGTTGCAGTGGTTGGCATGGATTGGCGTCGTCAGCGTCGTCTTCCTGGCTGATGAATTGATTTGGACCCTCGGTGGGACTGCCTATTTACCAGATGCCGCAAATACGTTGCGAATACTGATTTGGTATCTTCCATTGTCATATATTACGGGTGTTTTACAGTATGCATTGTTGGCGGTTCAGCAACAAAAAAGTATCACCGTTGCATTTGCAGTGGCGACGGTTGTCAATATCACGGGCAATTTGCTGTTGATTCCTACCTATGGTGCATTTGCAGCGGCGGCGGTGACCGTACTCACCGAAGTTGCGTTGATGGCGGCGATATGGCCCACGCTTCGTCGTGCAGGATTAGCATTGCCATGGATGGCGATGGGGTTGGCGAGTGGCAGTGCACTGGGAGTCATTGGTACTGGTTGGTTCATCCTGCATTATGTGCCTGGTGTGCAGATGTTCGTCGCTGTCGGTGCAGTGAGCATCATGACTGGTGTGGCGTTGTACAGTCAGCGTCATGATGCACACGTACAACGGGTGTGGCAACGGATACAGGAGCGTACCGCACGCTAAACGATGATGTGCGTGCTATACTGTAGCTGGTTTGGTGTTGTGTATTTCGTAATTACTATCCCTGCTCAAGGAGGAACAGCGATGGCACCACATGTGGAGAACGCGTACGTCAACGCGCAGCGGCAATTCGACATTGCTGCAGACATTCTCAACTTAGACCCTGGATATCGTAAACTATTGCGTGTGCCACACCGAGAATTCACCTGCAATTTCCCGGTCAAAATGGATGATGGGCGCATCGAGATGTTTACTGGATATCGAGTCCAGCATAATACAACCCGCGGTCCTGCCAAAGGGGGTATCCGCTACCACCCCGATACCGATATCGACGAAGTGCGTGCATTATCCATGCTGATGTCATGGAAGTGTGCCGTCGTCAATATCCCCTATGGTGGTGCCAAAGGGGCCGTCGTTGTCGACCCTGCCTTGTTGTCACAGGGTGAGGTCGAGCGGTTGACACGTCGCTACGCTACGGAGATTAGTTTTCTCATCGGACCAGACGTCGACATCCCGGCTCCCGATATCGGCACCAACGCCCAGATTATGGCCTGGATTATGGACACCTATTCCATGCATCGTGGACATACTGTCCCGGCAGTGGTTACCGGCAAGCCGATTAACATTGGTGGATCGCATGGGCGTAGCGAGGCGACTGCCCGTGGGCTGGTCTATGTCCTGCGCGAAGCCTGCGAACAGGCCAATGTCAGCATTGCTGGGGCCAAAGTCGTCATCCAAGGCTTCGGCAATGTGGGTGGGACATCGGCACGTCTGTTGAGCGAAATGGGTGCCAAAATCGTCGGCGTCGCCGATCGTGGCGGTGGTGTCGCCAATCCCAAGGGTATTGATCTGAACACGCTACAAGCACATTACCTCAAAACGGGCACCGTGGCCGGGGCACCGGGTGGTGACGCAGTCACCAACGAGGAATTGTTGGAGTTGCCGTGTGACATTCTGATTCCAGCTGCTATCGAGAACCAGATTACCAAGCGCAACGCTGACCGCGTCAAGGCACGCATCGTCGTCGAGGCCGCCAACGGTCCGACCACACCCGATGCTGATACCATCTTGTACGATCGTGGTGTGCTAGTCATCCCCGACATCCTGGCCAATGCAGGTGGCGTAACCGTCAGCTACTTTGAGTGGGTGCAGGGATTGCAGGAATTCTTTTGGACGGAGCGCGAAGTCAACGCACAGCTCGAGCGCATCATGGTAGGTGCATTCGAATCGGTCAATCAGATGGCCCAGGCTCGCCGTACGCAGTTGCGCACAGCTGCCTACTTGCAAGCCGTCGATCGCACGGCCAAGGCCTACTACACACGCGGGATTTATCCATAATGCTGACGCGACGCCACCAAGGGTCGCACGCAGAAGCACAGGCCGCGGCGTTCATCGAACGCCACGGCCTGTCTGTCTATGCACGCAACTGGCACTGCCGTACCGGTGAGATTGACATTATCGCCAAAGCAGACCAGACCTGGGTCTTTGTGGAGGTACGCATGCGCCGTGATGCGGCGAGTGCCCTGGCTTCGATTGGGTCGCGCAAACAGCGGCGACTCGTCTCTGCCGCACAGGAATTTTTGCGGCAACAACCAGAGTACACCAGCGATATCACATGGCGCTACGATGTCGTGGTAGTCACACCAGGTGCGATTACGCACATCCCGCATGCCATCGAAGCATGGGAATGACTAGCCGTTGAGTGGTTCCCAGGCGTGTTCGAGGACACAATTCCACGGGAATTTGAATTCATCGGCAGCATCGTACACATGCGACTGCAGATTCACAACGATGACCTCTGGTTGCGTGAGTGCCTTCCAGCCGTGCATCACCATGGGTGGGATTTTGATGAGTTTGGGGCGTGCCGTCCCAAGAATCACAGAGTTGACATGCCCAAAGGTCGGTGACCATGGTCGGATGTCCACCAGCACGACCTGCAACTTGCCACGGGTGACGGTGAATTGATCGGTGTGCACGTTGTGCAGGTGCCAGCATTTGGTGACACCGTAGTCGGTCGCACTTTGGTAGACGTGCATGGGCACGACGAGGCCTTCGTTGTCGACCCACGGACGGCTCCAGAGCTCGATGACATCGCCGCGGCCATCGAGGTGGGTGCGCAAATCTTTGACATAGACGCCATCGATGGTGGCAGGGCGTGACGATGGCACGAGTGTATAGTTGAGCGATTGCAACCACTCAACGGTCACATCAGCGGCTTGCAGATGTGGATGTGCATCAGCCATGAAATCCTACTCCTCACTGAGACGATTTGCATACATCGTCTTGTTATTCATATCCGTATTACCTATTATAAGCGAGAAGCGATGCTGTTGCATGATGGTATCGTGTAGTACCAAAGGAGTCCCTGATGAGCACACAACTTGTGCGCGATGCCATGCATGTCGGTGTAATTTCGTGTCCAGTAGAGACGAGTGTTGCTGATGCAATGGCACTCATCAACCGTTACCGCATCCATGCAGTGGTCATCACTGAGGGTCCCGGGCATCTGGCCGGCATTTTGTCGCAGACCGATTTGCTCCGTGCCTGGAAAGACGGCGCCGCCTACGAACAGGTCATGCAAGGACCGGTCATCAATATCATGACACGCAGCGTGATTACCTGTATGCCCGACATGGAGCTCGACCGTGCCATCCGCTTGCTCAACCGCAATCACATCCATCGCCTAGTCGTCGTCGAAGAACGCAACGACGGCCGCGTCTGGCCTACAGGCATCCTTTCGATGAGCGATGTCGTCCGCCATATCGACGAACAATCCAAGTAGTGCAAACAACAGCCCCCCACGCTCGGATGCGAGCGTGGGGGGCTTGATATTGCGCAGACTAGATGAGCATCGCTAATGGATTCTCGAGCAGGCGCTTGATTTCGCCGATAAACTTCGCGGCTTCGGCACCGTCGGTGATGCGATGATCGGCTGACACCGTCAGTGCACACAGATTGGCGGCGATGACTTCGTCGCTGTCACCCTTGAAGACGGGCACACGGCGCACCGCACCCACGGCCAGGATGGCGCATTGGGGTGGGGTAATGATGGCATCGAATTCGGTGACGCCATACATGCCCAGGTTGCTGACGGTGAACGTCCCACCCTGCAGGTTTTCGGCACCGAGTTTGCCGTCACGAGCCAGTGCAATCAAGCGCTTGGCCTCGCGGGAGATTCCGCTGAGCGAGCGGCTATCGGTGTTGGTGACCACCGGTGCAACCAACCCGGTATCGAGTGCGACTGCAATCGACACGTTGACTGACGGGTTGAGTTGGATGCCTTCCTCGACGAATGATGCGTTCAAATTGGGGTATGCAGCTAGAGCCACACCACAGGCTTTGACGATCATGTCGTTGATGGAAATCTGCTGTTCCTTTGGCAATGGCGCATTGATTTGTTTGCGCAATGCCAAGGCTGCCCCCATGTCGACATCCATGGTGATGTAGAAGTGGGGAGCCGTCTGCCAGCTCTGCGTGAGGCGGCGAGTGATGGTGCGGCGCATGCTACTGAGCGGTACCACGGTGCTCCCTGCGGCCGCACTTGGGAGTGCTGGAGCAGCAGGTGCGACTGGGGCCACTGGCGCTACCACCGGTGCAGGGGCAGCTGGTGTTGCTGGGCGTCCTGCGAGCGCAGCCGTCACATCATCACGCACGACACGGCCTTGTGGGCCGCTACCAGGAATATTGGCGAGGTCGAGGTTGTGCTCGCGTGCCATCCGTTTGGCGATTGGCGAGGCTTTGATACCTGCGCCAGTCGTGGCTGCTGGGGCTACCGGCGCTGGGGTTACCGGCGCAACTGGGGCTGCCGGCGCAACTGGGGTCGCAGGTGCTACAGCCACTGGTGCCGTGGTGGCAGGAGCCGCAGGGGTTGCAGTGGCGGCACCAGCGGTGCCGGTACGGGCGATGACTCCACCAACGGGGACACGTGATCCTTCGGGGGTGAGAATCTCGGAAATGGTGCCACTGACAAATGATTCGATTTCGATGGTGACCTTGTCCGTCTCAATTTCTGCGACTGCTTCGCCTTTGTTGACGTGGTCGCCGACTTTTTTGATCCAGCGCACGATGGTGCCTTCGGTCATATCAAAGCCCATCTTCGGCATCGTAATATCAGCCATGATCGTTCCTTCCAGTCGTCGCAATTAGCTGCGATTCAAGACTTTTCTGATAGCCGCTACAATGCGCTCGGTGGTCACCACAACCTGTTGCTCGAGGTTTTTGGCGTAGGGCATGGGCACTTCGCGGAAGTTGACACGCTGAATAGGAGCATCCAGGTAATCAAAGCCATGCTCGTACAGTCGCGTAGCGATTTCAGCCGATGTGCCGTATGATTGCCAGTCTTCGGTGACAACCACCGCATGATTGGTTTTCTTGAAGCTTTCGAGTGCCACACTCATATCGAGTGGCCGCAAGGTGCGCAGGTCGACAATCTCGACTTCGATGCCTTCTTGAGCCAGAATATCGGCAGCCTGGTGAGCCAAATGCACCATGCGCGAGTAGGTGACCACGGTGATATGGCGCCCCTCACGTGCTAGCACCGATTTGCCGATTGGGATGACATAGTCACCATCCGGTACTTCACCTTTGATGCCGTACATCAAGGTGTGTTCGATAAAGATGACTGGATCGGGGTCTGCCATCGAGGCGCGGAACAAGCCGAGCATGTCTGCAGGTGTAGCTGGTGCCACAACCTTGAGTCCGGGGATATGCGCAAACATGGCGTCAAATGTCTGGGAGTGCGTGGCCGAGAGTTGCGTCCAACCGTTGGTGGTACGCATCACGAGTGGCACCGAGAATTTGCCACCGAACATGCTGTAGATTTTGGCAGCATGGTTGATGATCATGTCAAATGCCAACAACGAAAAGTTGACGGACATGATTTCGGCAATGGGGCGCATGCCGGCCATCGCCGCACCAATGGCGACACCCAAAATCCCTGCTTCGGCGATGGGCGCATCGCGCAAGCGCTCAGGACCGTACTTTTCGAGGAAGCCGGCAGTGACGCCGTAGGTGCTTCCATAGTGGCCGATGTCTTCACCGATGATAAAGGTGCGCTCATCAGCCATTGCTTCGTGGAGCGCTTTTTGGAGCGCTTCGCGTACCGTCATAACAGCCATTGAATATCTCCTTCATTGATGCGTTGCTGCACCAACGTTAATTGCACTAGATGATGTCTGGATCCACCGTGGCAGTCTCGAGCGGTGCCGCATAAATCCCTTGATCCGTCAACCACTCGTTGCCGGGGACGGGACTCTCGTCGGCAAAGCGTACGGACTCTTCGACCTGTTCGTCGATGAGCGCATCCAACGCATCAATGGCGGCGGCGGTCTGCACACCCGCATCAATCAGATCCTGGCGAAAGCGCATCACTGGGTCCTGTTGGCGATGCTGTTCGACATCTTCTTTGGTGCGGTACTTTTGCGTGTCTTGTGCTGAGTGGCCACGGAAGCGATACGTCATGGCTTCGACCAGCACAGGGCCTTTGCCTGAGCGGGCAAATTCAACGGCTGCGCCGACTTGCTCACGTACTTCGAGGAGGTCGTTGCCGTCGATGCGCATGGCTTTCATGTCAAACGCACTCGCCTTGCGATATATTTCTGTTACTGCTGAGTGTACTTCAAGCGGTGTACCCATGGCGTAGAGATTGTTTTCACATACGAAAACAACCGGTAACTTCCACAATTGCGCAAAATTAAGCGCCTCGTAGAATTCACCGCCGTTGGTGGCACCATCACCGAAAAAGACCATGACGACACCATTGGTCTTTTGCATTTGGCAGGCCAATCCGACACCCACCGCCAGCAACAGATGACTGCCGACGATGGCGTAGCCACCCCAGAAGTTTTTGGTGACGTCGGCGAAGTGCATCGAACCGCCCATACCACGACCCGACCCCGTATCACGACCGAACAATTCGGCCATCAGGGCATTGATGTCCAGCCCGCGTGCAATCGCATGTCCATGGTCGCGATAATGCGTGAAGATGTGGTCTTGGGGCTGCAGGTTTGAGATGGCACCGACGCCTGTGGCTTCTTCACCGACATAGAGGTGCAAGAAACCGCCAATTTTGGAGCGGGTGTACATCTCCTGACATTTTTCTTCGAAGCGGCGAATCAACATCATCTGGCGATAGAGCTCGACCAGCTGTGCATCACCGAGATCCTTGCGTGCGCGAGAAAGAGGCGTACTTGACATGGTGCTCCTTAGCGAACTAGTGGCAGGTGAGCCTGCCTTTGTGGCGCCACGGCGCTTTTGCATGGCGGGTCTCCTACAAAAACCGTACGAGTACAGTATTCCAACTGACATCTATATCGAGCAAAACGACAACAATGGCGTTTAGCGTACGACTTCTCTCAATCCCTCAATCACATCCACCAACGCACGCAACGACAAACTCGATGTATGCTGTACCGGAGCTTTGGCCGTGCCACACAACAGCAATCGCTTGCTCGGATGCAGGTACCAGTCGGCATGCGCATCCACACTACGCAATCGCTCGTACAACGACGTCAAATTCACCGATGAACGCGCCTGTGCTGCCACACCCGTCCAACCGTGCAATTCCTCGCGATACACATATACTACTGCCCCAGCGCGGTACGCCAACGACGCAGAACCACCGAATTGACTCTGCATGGCCATCCCACGCCCCCAGGGCGATTGAAACTCAATACGATTGACGTACGACTCACTAATCTGTTGCTGGCGTAACTCGTGCGCATACCACGCATCCAGATTCGGCATCATCAATTCGACGACCCGGGCCGGTTCGTGCTCGTACAACACGTTAAACGAATCAGCCAAACGCCCCATGTCACACCCCTGACGCTCCACCGATATGGCGTTGTCAATTAAGGTGACTTGCTTGACTACTCGCTCAAGAATCGGATCATGCGGCGCCACTGTCCGGCGCACTAACTCTGCAGCACTCAACGTGCGCACATGGCGCTGATGATGATCAAATCGCCCTAACCCTGTGTCCACATGCACCACATGCGGATCGCTGTCAACAGGCAAATTGTTGAGCGTCGTCCCTGCTGGGACAAATTGTAACTGCACTTCGGTACATCCACCGAACCGCTTGAAAATCCATATTGCAGCAATGCAATCAAGATCTGGAGCCAGATGCGCCACAATTACTGATGGCGTTGCAACAACCATGGAAACCCTTCTCTGCGCAGTACGACAGACGCACTAACAACTACACAGTGGCTCAAATATCGCGCGCTAGTATATCAGAAAGGGAGAATTACTGCAACGTGTGCGTTTTTTGCCATACAAATTACCTAGTCTGCATATTTTATATGCTTAATATTAATGAACAGAATGATGCAAATCATAATTAAATTATTTAAAACGGTTTTAAGTTGCAAAATTAATATAAACCAAGTAAGATATGGTGTGTGCAATCGTTGCATATCAGCTAGGAGGGAGTGACGTGATGCGTAGGCAAGCAATATCACGGGTTGTGCAGATGATTGTTGGACTATGGTTATTGGTTGGATGTGGTCCATTCGCATCTCCTGCAGGCGCAGACACAACCGCGCGCTCTACGGATATAGCTGGTCGTTTGGTGATCTACACTGGGCGCAGCGAGGCACTCATACAACCGGTCATTGCGGCATTCCAGGCACAGTATCCACAAGTAACAGTGAGTGTCAAAGCAGGCAAAAACAGTGAACTTGCTGCCGCACTCTTAGAAGAGAAGAACAATCCTCAGGCGGATCTTTTCATCAGTACTGACATGCTGACACACATCAACCTACAGAATCAAGGGATATTCGCCCCGGCACCTATTGCAGGTAGTGAGTCAGTACCTGCCAATCTCAAAGCCAGTGATGGGAGTTGGACCTCAATTACGAGTCGAGCACGTGTCATCATGTACAACACGACTCTCGTGAAGGCAACCGATGTTCCTACATCCATATTCGAACTCACTGACCCCAAATGGAAAGGTAAAATTGCCGCAGCAAATTCGACTAACGGCTCTATGCAGGCGCAAGTTGCCATGATGAACGAGCTGGTAGGCACCGAAGCGACGCAAGCATGGCTGGCCGGACTAGTGGCAAACGAAACGACATTTTTTGGGGGACATACTGATGTGCGCAAAGCCGTCGGTGCGGGTGAATTTGCCATAGGCTTGGTCAACCACTACTACTACGAGCTACAAAAACGGGAAGCAAGTGATAACCAGGTTGCCGTGGTCTATCCAGACCAAGGTGATGGCCAACTGGGCATCATGATTAACACGACTGTTGTTGGACAGATTCAAGGTGCCGCCAATGCCGACAATGCGCGTCTATTTGCGGAGTTTTTGTTCACACCTGAAGCACAAAAACTCTTTGCAGAAGCCAACTACGAGTATCCGATTATCGCCGGGGTGGCCGTGGCGGAGGGGGTCACTCCACTCGAATCATTGCGCATTGCAGTCACTGACATGACTCAAACGGCAACTGGCGTAGATACTGCGCTCCAGCTGATGAACGCTGCCGGTATCCCCTAACACGCCGTAGCACACCACGGATTGTCACAGTCACGTCGCAAGGAGTTGCAGCACATACCAGCAACTCCTTGCCTGTATAATGACATGGTGAAGTCTACATCCCTGAGGATTCGCATGTTATTCCATCATCGTCGGATGCGGGTCACGATTATTGGTCTGCTATGGTTCATGTTGTCGCACACCGCATGTGGTGAATATACGCGGACTACCCCGGCCATCACGGCGGTCGCACCCCAACATGTCGTCATCTACAGCGGACGAACCGAGGCACTCATCATGCCAGTCATACAGGCATTCCAACGCGAATATCCCCACATCAGCGTCATTCTCAAAACGGGAAAAAACAATGAATTAGCTGCTGCCATTCTCGAAGAACAGGCACAACCACAAGCTGATATTTTTTTGAGCACAGATATGCTCACACATATCAATCTGAGTGATGATGGCGTCTTTTTGGCGACTCCCATTGCGGGGACGGAAACTATTCCCGCGCATCTCAAAGATGCCACAGGCAACTGGACATCGGTGACAATGCGAGCCCGGGTCATCATGTACAACACGAATTTGGTCGATGCCGCAGATGTGCCGACATCTCTGTTTGCGTTGACACAACCACGCTGGTATGGGCAAGTTGCCATCGCTGATTCCAGTAATGGTCCCATGCAAGCCCAAGTCGCAGCCATGATTGCCTTGATCGGCGAACCTGCCACCCGGAGCTGGCTCGCCGGGCTGGTTGCCAACAAGGCGACATTCTTTGCGAGTGCCACCGATTTACGCAAGGCTGTTGGTGCTGGTGAGTTTGCTATCGGAGTAGCAAATCATTACCACTATCTGCTCCAACAGCAAGAAACAAGTAACAACCAGGTTGCTGCGATTTATCCCGACCAAGGTGGAGGAGAGATCGGAGTGTTGGTGAATACATCCACAGTGGCGCAGGTGCGCAACGCACCCCATCCCGAAACAGCACGCATCTTTGCTGAATTTTTGTTTCGTCCAGAGATTCAAACGTTGTTTGCGACGGTCAACAAGGAGTTTCCAGTGGTACCTGGAGTTGCGCTTGCACCACACATGATTGATATGCGCACGTTACGGGTTGCCGCAGTTGACATGCAACAGGCGGCCGCAGGTGCACCGCGTGCTATCATGCTGATGCAATCGGTGGGGATTCCATAGTCATGCAGAACTGGTACGGTATACAAGATGGTGGTCGTCGACCTCCACGTGTCATATGGATTATTGCCATTGTGGTGGCACTGATTGGAATCATCCCCACACTGTATACAATCATCCGTGCGCTTGAAGCATCGGGGAATACGCCGTTGCCACCGTGGCCACTACTATGGAAACTCATCAGTAATACAGTGTTACTTGCCCTTTGTGCAGCGGTGTTGAGTGGGATCATTGGTACAAGTCAAGCACTACTCATCGAACGCATGGCAATCAACGGGACATCAATTTGGCGTGTACTGGCAGTACTTCCACTGGTAATGCCTCCCTATGTACTTGGCATCTGTACGCTAGCGTTGCTCCGCCCCCGCGGCATTATCGAACAGTGGTTGGTAGCACAGCAGTGGGTAGCTTACGGCGATATTCCCTTTAACATGATTTTTGGGTTGGGAGGGAGTTCATGTATCTTGGCACTCTGTTTGTCGCCATACGTCTATTTGCCTGTTTCTGCGGTGTTACGTCAAGGGAGTCACCATCTCCGTGAAATCGCCCAGCTCAGTGGTGCACACTGGATCCACCGCCTTAGGCATGTCACACTTCCACTTCTGGCACCAGCAGTTGGTGGTGGAATGTTGCTTGTCATGTTGTATGCGCTCGCAGACTTTGGTGTACCATCACTGTTGCGCCTCCCCACGTTTAGCACGGCCATTTATGGTCGCTTCACCGGACAAATCGACCGTGCGGGTGCCGCACTCCTCAGCATGCCACTGATTATTGCCACACTGGGATTAATTGTGCTCGAAGAGCGGCTAGTCGGTCGCGGGGGAGCACAAATCAACCGTTCGTGGCGACCTGTTGTCACACAATCGCTGGGACGCTGGCAAGGCGTTGCACTCCTCATCCTCGCATGTATCACAGGATGTGCCTTGGTTGCGCCCATCAGCACCTTGTTGTATTGGAGCGTACTTATACCTTCGTCAACCGATCGGATGAGCCATTTGCCAATCGGTCGACTCGTTGCAACTGGTGCAGTCAACATTGTGTATGTGGCAATCACTGCTACGTGTACCACAATATTGGCAATAGCACCTGCGCTACTCTTGCGGCGTGGCGGCATATTGGGACGCATAGTGGCACGCCTCAGCCAAGCCGGTTATGCTCTGCCTGGCGTGGTAGTTGCATTGAGTATTATTCTGGTTGCCAACCAGGGGATACCCTGGGTGATGGGGGGACTCATCCCACTAAGCCTGGCCTACATCATTCGATTTTTACCCCAGGCCGTGCAAAGTTTGGATGCTGCATTTGAACAAATTGCCCCCACACTTGAGGAAGTCGGCCGGAGCCTCGGACATTCATCGTTGCAGGTTCTCCGCTATGTCGTGTTGCCACTAGCGACCCCCGGGTTGCGTGCGAGTTGGGCGTTACTGTTTTTGGGGATGCTAAAAGAACTCCCAGCCACACTTCTGCTACGACCAGCCGGATTTGATACACTAGCAGTACGAATTTGGATGCCGGCAAGTGACGGGCTCTACACGGCGGCCGCCATTCCCGCACTGTTGTTGCTTGCGTGTGCTTGTGTGCCGGTTGCGTTTGTGTTGCGTAATCATCAGCGTATCAATTCTTAAGTCTGTCATGCGGGAATGTCATGAACGAACCAGTCATTCGATTGCAATGCGTCACACGCCATCCGACCACTGCTATTCACCCCATCGTCCACAATTTGACGTTGGCACTCTATGGCGGTGAGATATTGGTCCTCCTAGGGCCGAGTGGCTCGGGGAAAACAACCACGCTACGGTTGATTGCGGGACTCGAACTGCCCGATGAAGGAGAAATCTACATTCGTGGCATCTGTGTCACCAATCGACAACGTCCCGCTCCACCCGAAGCACGGCGCGTTGGCATGGTATTCCAAGACTATGCGCTCTTTCCGCATATGACCGTCGCAGATAACGTACGCTTTGCGTTGCATGCCTATGCCAAACCACAGCAACAAGAACGCATTGCAGATGTGCTACAACGGGTGGGATTACACGGCTTGTCAGAACGCTTCCCCCATCAGCTCTCAGGGGGGCAACAACAGCGTGTTGCCATTGCCCGCGCACTTGCACCCGAGCCATCGGTGATTTTGTTCGACGAGCCGTTCAGCAATCTCGATGCGGCGATTCGTGACCATGTGCGCGGCGAGTTGCGCGATATTCTGCGCGCCACTAACACTGCCGCCATCATCGTGACACACGATCAATCCGAGGCCCTCGCGATTGCAGACCGGATAGCGCTCTTGCATGACGGGCGGCTCCATCAAATCGGTACACCTGAGGAACTCTTCATGCAGCCGCAGACCACCTTTGCGGCGCGCTTCATGGGTCAGGCCAACTTTATTCCTGTGGTAGATACCGGCATGTTGATCCGCAGTGCACTCGGTGAGTTGACTGCAACTCCACATGTTGCAGATTCGGCATCGACAGAGGCAGCGCATACGGTATTGGCGCGGTATGACGATATTAGTTTTTGTGTCGATGAGATGCCACATAATGCGGTTATCAGTGGTCGCCATTACGAAGGGACAGTGTACCACTATCAGCTCACACTCACATCGGGAAGTGTGGTGAGTTGCAAACTATCACACGAGCACAAGTATGAACCTGGCATGGCGGTGCGGGCTTACTTTACGGCGACGCATCCACTTGTCTACTTCGTCGGTGAACGCGCCGTTGGTCATGCACTCCCGAGCAGAGGTGCATATGTCTGATTCAATCTGTATCCCTGGCAATTTGGGTGACTGTGTATCTGTTGTCCTACAAACATGAAGTAGAGATGAGAACACGGTCATCATCTTGCCTTTTCGCATTGAATTCCGTATAATCCTCATTAGTAGAACCATTTCGTGCGGTGCACTTCACCTCAGCCACAGAGGAAGCAACATGGAAGAGCCACTCGCCGTCTCCGCTTCGTCCAACAACCTCCCCACCGATTCTCGCAGTAGTGATTTCTTTGCGCAATTACTCGACGAGCACAGCACGCGTGTGCGCTCGCTGCAGTATGGCGATACCTTCGACGGTATCATTATGGCGCATCGCCCAGACGAGATTTTGGTAGATATCAATCACAAATCCGAAGGGATTATCACTCCCCGTGAAATGCACACGCTGACACCAAGCGAGCGTGATGCGCTCGTTGTTGGGAGTACGGTGTTGGTCTTTGTCGTCCAACCCGAGGACGAACAGGGACGCGTCGTGTTGTCGCTGGATCGGGCCCGACAAGAGCTGAGTTGGCGCAATCTGCAGCGGATTTCCGATGAAGGTGGCACCATTGAGGCCGTCATCGTCAACTACAACAAGGGTGGGCTCCTCGTCAATCTTGACGGCGTACGTGGCTTCATCCCCACTTCACAAATCACCGGTGTGGGACGTGGCAACGAGGCGCAAAAGCAGATGGACATGGCGCGCATGGTGGGCAATAGCGTGCGCCTCAAAATCGTCGAGATGAGTCGCCAACGCAATCGCCTCATCCTCTCCGAACGACAAGCGAATGCAGCCACCCGAGACCAACGCAAAGATGTACTACTGACAGAAATTGCCGTCAACGACGTGCGCGAGGGTGTTGTCACCTCGGTATGTGATTTCGGCATGTTCGTGGATATTGGTGGTGCCGACGGGCTCGTACACCTCTCCGAACTATCGTGGAGCCGTGTACGTCACCCCAGCGATTTGTACCGTGTCGGCGATCGCGCCACGGTGATGGTGATGAGTGTCGATACCGACCATCGGCGCATCGCGTTGTCCGTCAAACGGACGTTGCCCGAGCCGTGGAGCAACGCGGATACGCTGTTCCACGCCAATCAAATCATCACTGGTACTGTCACACAAAGTGCCCCGTTCGGCATATTTGTGCGGGTGGCCGATGGCATCGAGGGGTTGATTCATATTTCGGAATTAAACAACACGCCCGCAGATCAGCGTCCTGATTTGACGGTGGGTGTTGAAGTATCAGTGCGTGTTGTGCGTGTAGACGTGGGACGCCGCCGGATTGGCTTGAGCTTGCGGCTTGAGCCTGATGGCAGTGCGGACGAGGAATCATAGCGTTGTTCGCTGGAGCGAATGACGATGGGAGTAGTTGTTATGTCGAGTGCCTACGATAAGTTTACCAAGCGAGCCAAACAGGTCTTGCACTACGCCACCGAAGAAGCACGTGCGCTCAACCACTCCTACGTTGGCACCGAACACATTTTGCTCGGCTTGATTCGTGAGGGTGAAGGTGTGGCGGCCCGGGTGCTCGAAGATTTGGGTGTCCAACTTGCCCAAGCACGTCATTCCGTTGAATTCATTGTCGGCGTCGGTGAAGGTGAATCGCGTGCCGACAAAGAACTGTCTGCGCGCGCCAAAAGTGTCATTTCGTATGCGATCGACGAAGCCAAGCGACTCAACCACAACTACATCGGCACCGAGCATCTCTTGCTCGGGCTGATTCGCAACGGCGAAGGGGTGGCCACGGGTGTGCTCGACATGCTCGGCGTCTCGCTCGAACAAATCAAAACAAGTGTGATGCGCGTCCTGCGCCAGGGTGGGAGTGCGAGCGGCGCAAGTGGCGGCAGTGGGAGTGGGTCAACTGCCCCCGCCCCAGAACGCCCTAGCACCGCCAGCAGCAGTGGCCCAGCAGCCAGTGGTCAGACCAGCAGTAGCACAGGCGCCAGCAAAGGCAAAACACCATATCTCGATGCGCTGGGCACCGATTTGACGGAAATGGCCGAAAGTGGACGTCTCGATCCCGTGATTGGGCGCAGCCGCGAAATCGACCGCGTCATCCAGATTTTGTCGCGCCGCACCAAAAACAATCCGGCGTTGATTGGTGAGCCGGGCGTCGGCAAAACAGCCATCGTCGAAGGCCTCGCCCAGCGCATTATTGCCGGCGAAGTCCCCGATAGCCTGCGTGGCAAACGCGTCGTCTCACTCGACATGGGGGCACTGGTCGCTGGTACCAAGTATCGCGGTCAATTCGAAGAGCGCCTCAAAAAGGTCGTCGACGAAATCAAAGAAACCCGCTGTATTTTGTTCATCGATGAATTCCACACCATCATTGGTGCTGGTGGCGCCGAAGGGACCCTTGACGCCGCGAATATTCTCAAGCCAGCGCTGTCGCGTGGCGAATTGCAGACGATTGGGGCGACCACACTCGACGAATACCGCAAGTATATCGAGCGTGATGCTGCTCTCGAGCGACGTTTCCAGCCGGTGACGGTCGATCAACCCAACGAAGAAGACACCATTCAAATTCTGCGTGGCATCAAATCGCGCTACGAGGACTTCCACCAACTCCAGATTAGTGACGAAGCCATCCAAGCTGCCGCATACTTGTCGTCGCGCTATGTGCCTGATCGCTTCTTGCCCGACAAAGCGATTGACCTCATCGACGAAGCATCAGCCCGTGTGCGCATGACGCGTAGCTCGACACCGTCGGTGTTGCGCGACGCGCTCCGCGGACTCGAGGCCATTGCCAACGAAATCGAGGCCGCTGAAGCACAAGGCCAACACGAATTGGTGGAAACGCTGCGCGAACGCCACGACATCATGAAACAACGCGTGGCACAACTCGAACGCGAACATGGCATGGCCGAAGGCGCCAGCCAAGCAGCAGCACCCTATGTCACCGAAGAAGATATCGCCGCAGTGGTGGCCATGTGGACCGGCATTCCGGTCACACGCATGACTGGCGACGAGACGGTGCGCCTCCTCAAAATGGAAGAGGTACTCCACTCCCGCGTGATCGGACAAAGCGAAGCGGTGGTCACGATATCCAAAGCAGTGCGACGTGCCCGGGCTGGGCTCAAAGACCCACGTCGCCCAATTGGTAGCTTCATCTTTCTCGGACCCACGGGTGTGGGCAAAACCGAATTGGCCAAGGCGCTCGCAGAGTTCATGTTTGGCTCCGAAGAGCACCTCATCAAGATTGACATGTCGGAATTCCAAGAGCGCCACACCGCGTCACGCTTGGTGGGTTCACCGCCAGGATACGTCGGTTATGGTGATGGCGGGCAGTTGACGGACGCGGTGCGCCGCAAACCGTATTCGGTGGTTCTTTTCGACGAAATCGAAAAAGCCCACCCCGACACCTACAACATGCTGTTGCAAGTCCTCGAGGACGGCTATCTGACGGATGGCAAAGGTCGCCGTGTCGACTTCCGCAATACTATCATCATCATGACATCCAACGTCGGCACCGAGCAGATCCGTGGTGCGTCGCGCATCGGATTTATCGGCAAAGACGGTGAAATCGCCAACAAAGACCTGCGCAATCGCGTCAACGATGCCCTGCGCCAAGTCTTCCGCCCAGAGTTCCTCAACCGGCTTGATGCGACTATCATCTTCCATGCGCTGACCAACGAAGAAATTCGTCAAATCACGCGATACATGCTCAACCGTGTACAGGTCCAACTCAACGAGCATAATTTGACATTGTCGGTGACCGACGAGGCCTGTGACTTGCTAGCCAAACGGGGCTACGACCCTGCATTTGGCGCACGCCCACTGCGTCGCATCATCACCAACCTGATTGAGGACCCCTTGTCCGAGGGGGTGCTCGATGGTCGCTTCGTCGCAGGCGATACCATCATCGTCGATGTTGCCACACTCGATAACGGTGAATCATACCTGCGCCTCAGCCCGCAACACGCTGCTGAGCCCGTGGTTGATTCGCTGGCCTAGTAGACACATCGTTCAATGGCAAAAACACGCACCGTTTTTGTTTGTCAGCAATGCGGCGCACATCAAGCGCGCGAAATGGGCCGGTGCCCCAACTGTGGAGGTTGGGGTACCTTGGTCGAACAAATCGAGCGACGTGATGCTCCAAGTAGCACACGTCGCTCTGTTGTCGTGAGCGGCGGAGGTGCGCCTACACCTCTCAATGCCATCCCCAGTGGTGGCGTATCACGCTTGCCCGTCCTCTACCAGGAATTTGCCCGCGTCCTCGGTGGCGGGCTCGTCCCGGGGAGTCTGGTGTTGATTGGTGGCGACCCGGGCATCGGCAAATCGAGCCTGTTGCTCCAGAGTGCGGCGCACTTCGCAGCTAATGTGGGTGAGGCGCTCTACATATCCGCCGAAGAGTCCGCCCAGCAAATCAAACTCCGTGCCGACCGCATGGGACTCGCACCCGATCGCCTGTGGATTTCATCTGAAACACACCTCGATACCGCCATCAGCCACATTGAATCACAGCGCCCCGGGCTGGTGATTGTCGACTCCATTCAAACCGTCTACCTCGAAGAACTCAACTCGGCTGCAGGTTCGGTGGGGCAAGTACGCGAGGGTGCACTACGCCTGTTGCGCGTTGCCAAAGAGCTCAATATACCCATCATCATCGTCGGCCATGTCACCAAAGAAGGTGCCATTGCCGGGCCACGCATGCTCGAACACATTGTGGATGTGGTGCTCTACCTCGAAGGGGAACGGTTCCACCAATACCGCATGTTGCGTGGCGTCAAAAACCGTTTCGGTTCGACCGATGAAGTAGGTATTTTTGAGATGACCAGCAGTGGTCTCAAAGAAATCGCCAACCCGTCACAAGTTTTTCTGGCAGAACGCTCGGCCAACACGCCGGGATCGGCCGTCGCGGTTACCCTTGAAGGGACGCGGCCTATTTTGGTGGAAATCCAGGGGTTGACGTCGAATACCGCCAATCCACAACCACGTCGCACGGTGAACGGATTTGATATCAATCGCCTGCAGATGCTGCTGGCCGTGCTGGGCAAACGTGTCGGCTTGCCACTCTTTAATCAAGACGTCTACGTGAATATTGTCGGTGGACTTAAAATCGGCGAGCCAGCCGCTGATTTGGCAGTAGCCACAACCATTGCGTCGTCGTTTCGCAATCAGCGTGTGGCCAATGACATGGTACTGATTGGCGAAATAGGGCTGAGCGGCGAATTGCGCAATGTGAGCCAGCTCGAACGACGCCTCGGCGAAGCCGCCAAACTTGGCTTCAGCAAGGCGGTGTGTCCACCGCTCCAGGCACCGGTCAACATCGAAGGTATGCAGGTTATCCAGGCACGTTCTGTGTATGATGCCATTGATGCCGCACTCGGACCAGCGCCACGCCGCACCAACAAATCTGACGATGAATAGGGAGATTCGGGTATGCGTGCAGTGATTCAACGCGTCACACAGGCCAGCGTCAGCGTGCATGGCGACGTCGTTGGGAGTATTGGTGCGGGAATGTTGGTATTGCTCGGGATTGGGCACGACGACGGGCAAACGCAGATTCAGCAACTCGGGCGCAAAATCCTCGATTTACGTATTTTTGATGATGCCAGCGGTAAACCAAATATATCACTGCTCGAGCATGCTGGTGCCGTACTCGTGGTATCACAATTCACATTGTATGCCGACATCAGCCGTGGGCGGCGCCCAGGCTACAACATGGCCGCCCATCCCAGCGATGCTGCACCACTCGTCGACGCCATGGTGGCATTTCTGCGCGAGGCAGGAGTTACCGTCGCTACTGGTCGATTTGGTGCAGAAATGCAGGTGTCGTTGATCAACGACGGGCCGTATACGATTCTACTCGACAGTGATACCCTGACATTCCCTGCTGGAAAGGTGCAGTGAGTCGTCATGTACACAGTGCGTGTTGCCACGGTTACCGATTATGCGGCCATCGCCGATGTGATTGCGCGCTACGATATGGTGGCCCCCGTATTTCATGTGCCGAGCACCTGGTGGGTGGTCTGTGATACGCACCAGCAGATTTGTGGCACAATAGGCGTCGAACACGGCGACAATGCCTGGTTGTTGCGTAGTGCCGTCGTCGATACACATATCCGTGGGTACGGAGTTGGACGGGCATTAACACGCGCACTCATCGACAGCGCCGCTCAGCATGGGATAGCACACGTGTATTGTTTTAGTACGGATGCTGGTGAATTTTGGCAACATATGGGTTTTTGGGAGGTGCCCGTCACAGAGTTGCTAGCCGCGCTCCCCAACGCGCCACAAGTGGCGCAATTTGATCACCTCGGCTGGCTCCCGACTGAAGTGGCTTGGCGCTACGATCTGTAGTTATCGTATCGTCACCAAATATTCATATGAGTATATACATACTGTGTCGTCTCTCATCTACAATAGTGAGTATCGTTGTTGCAAAGGAGCATCACCATGGCCTTGTTTGACATGCCACTCTCACAACTCGAGCAGTACCGACCCGATGTCCCCGAACCGAGTGATTTCGATGCATTTTGGCAGGCAAGTCTCGCCGCCACGCGCAGTCACAGCCTCAATGCACAATTTACGCCATACGCTGGCAGTTACCGCACGGTCGAGGTCTTTGATGTCAGCTTTGCCGGCTGGGGTGGTCAAACGGTCAAAGGGTGGTTGCTCTTGCCACGCCAGCGCAGCGGTGCCCTGCCCTGCGTCGTCGAATACATCGGCTATGGTGGTGGTCGTAGCTTCCCCAATGACTGGTTGTTGTGGAGCAGTCAGGGATATGCCCACCTGGTCATGGACACCCGTGGTCAAGGCAGTGCCTGGTCAAAAGGTGACACCCCAGATCCCGAACCCGAAGGAAGCAACCCACATCATCCCGGCTTTATGACACGTGGTATCCGCAACAAAGAGACCTACTATTATCGTCGTGTGTTTTGTGACGCGGTGCGCGCCATCGAAACCGCTCGTAGTCATGCCGCCATTGATGCGCGCAAAATCGTTGTGACCGGTGGCAGCCAGGGGGGTGGGATTTCGATTGCTGCTGCCGGGCTCGTCCCCGATGTAGTCGCCGCCATGCCCGATGTGCCCTTTTTGTGCCATTACCGACGTGCCACAGAGATTACGGATTCTGATCCCTACCACGAAATAAGCCGTTATCTCAAGACGCACCGCGATGCAATCGCAGACGTGTTTCACACGTTGAGCTATTTTGACGGAGTCAATTTTTCCAAACGTGCCAAGGCACAGGCGCTCTTTTCGGTGGGATTAATGGATGACATTTGTCCGCCATCCACCGTCTATGCCGCCTACAATGTCTGGCAAGGTGCCAAAGAAATGAGTGTCTGGCCGTACAATCGCCACGAAGGTGGCGGCACCTTTCAGACACAAGACAAACTCCGCTTTATGCAGCGGGTCATGCCGCTCTAGGACTGATCACACATGTCGCAACCGACGATGCAACATTTGTTACGTGAAGCAGCAATCAAGGCGAAACAGCGTGGCGATACGGTGGCCGCACGCAACTATTACCGCGCTGTGCTCACCCAGTCTCCTGACGATATCGAGGCGCTGCTTGAACTTGCCCAACTGATTTCCATCGTCAGCGAGCGCAAGCGCATCCTTGAACATGCCATCAGCGTTGCCCCACAGAATGCAGCCGTGCAAGCCGCCTACGCAGATGTCGAAACGTTGATAAGCACGGGGCAAAAAATCGTGCCTGTCGATACCACTGGTAGCATCGATACACAGGCCGTAAATGATGCCATCGAGCAACAAGCCGACGCGACCATCGTCACCTGTCCACGTCACCCCGAGTTTGAGGCCACATTGCGTTGTACAGGGTGCAATCGCCCCATGTGTGTGCGATGCACGGTGCCCAACGATGTGGGGCAGCTTTGTCGCGAGTGTTACTACAAACGCATCCCCGAACGCTACCGGAGTACATGGAGTCACTGGGTAGCTGGGGGGGTGATTGGCTTCATCCTGGCCGCAATTATCCCCATCCCGCTAGTATTCTTGTTGAGTGTGCCGTTTATTGGCCCCATGCTCTATTTGGCGGGTGGTTTTTTGACGGGGGGACTCACCGCACAGCTCACCGTGCGCATCATCCGCAAACGCGGACAGGCCATGATTGTGGCATGTGGTATTGGTACCGGCATCGGCGCAGCAGTAGTCATGATTAGCTTGTTTGGTCTGCATACACCGTTGATGATATTGGCGCTCACGGTACTATCCGTCGTCCTGGCAATTCGGAGCCTGCAACAACAGTTATCGTAGGGGAACGAAAAACCGGCGGGGGTGGCGCAATGCCACCCCCGCCGGTGCGTGTATGCCGATTAATTCATGGGGACTTGTGGGACGATTTTGCCGTCAATGCGCTGGAAGATTTCGTCAATCGAGTGGCCGGTGATGGTCAAGCCATGGTTTTTGAGGCCGATGACGGCACGTGACGGATCGGGGGCACGGCGTACCAACTCGGCCACTTCGGCGGCGATTTCGTAGGTACCACACGGGTAGTTGACCTGTGTCGACGGGATGGGATCGCTCCACCAGGCGTGGATGTGCACGATAGCACCCACGGACGGATGCTCTTTGTAGATCATCCAGTGCTCGATGGCATCCACCGACACACGCCGTGGCTCGACGTCTTTGGGGACGCTGAGGCGAATCATCAGCTGCTCGGGGACGTATTCGGTGACCAGTAATACATCGCGACCGACGTCTTTGAGTTTGCTTTTGTCGACGCCCGAAGCCGACATCCAGAAGTAGTCAGGGTTGTGGTGGGCACGAGCACTCAGGTTACCGTAGCTGAGACCGCCAATGTTGTAAAGGCGGCGCACCATGCGCAGGTCGTTTTCGGTCAGGAAGTCTTCGATGCGCGTCGGTGATGGCAACAAGCCCATCTGGTCGAGTTTGACACCCGCCGTGCAGATCTGCCACATCGGTTCTTCGCCCTTCCAGAGTGATTCTGGCAAGTTGGGGACGAAGTCGTTGTTGATGACCAAGTGGCTACACGCCAATGGCTGCACACGCTCGTAGAGGCGCTGATAGGTGGCGGCCAAGTCGTTGTCGTGGCGCACCACGTAATGGCCCTGTTCGGGGGTGATAAAGTGGCTTTCGCGCACGCCGTCGATGACCGTATTGTAGATAATCAAATTAGAAATCGAGCGCACCAGCAGCGGATAGGCGGCATGCATCACGCTCTTTTCGTTGCCAGCACCTTCAAAGATGGACGCCACAAAAGTACCCTGGCCACGACGCTTGACAGGACGTGGGCTGTCTACGTCGCAGCGATTGAGCACGAGCCGCAACGGCATTTCGTCGTTGACCTCGCCAGTAGCATCAATCGCATTCGGGCGGAAAATATGCCCTTTCGCAATAATCGTGTCACGCAATCGTTCGGCAAACTGCGTTACAAATGCACTCTGCGACTCACCGGCGATAGTAAAGGTCATAATTTCGTCAGATGCAAATGGAGATTGACCCGACGCCGACTTAGAGTCTATTGTCATACTACTCTTCCTTACCATGCAAACGGCACCATTCATATCACGATGCATCGCATACGACTGCCGTCTGTATTCGCATACATATACCGTCGTCTAGAATAGCCCGAATACGGGTTGGTGTCAAGTAAATAATCCTTGACAAGCGAGCCCCAACAACATAGAATCAACAGTAACAGATGCCTCTGCGAGTTGGATATTCCTTTTGAAAACATCTACCCACCATCGTCATTATCTGCAACAACTCCTATGGCTTTGTGTAGTATTGGTTGTGCTCACGAGTTGTGGTCAGCCTATTCAAATAAAAAATCGCACGCCTCGTCCGAGTGGGACGCCGTTGGTGGCCACCCCATCAGTGGACGCAGCAAGTAACCCCAACGACACCGCCGTGGCGACACAACCGGCAGCAGCATTGGCTGATGCCACGGCCACGGTTGTCGCTGATGCGACGGTCATTGCCGATACCACGGCCACAACTGCGCCCATCATCGATGTGGTCATTACACCGCTGATGCGTGCCACGCCCACTGGTGATGAGCGTTGGTCGGCATTTGTCCGCGATCGGACGGGGTACGATACGCCCCAACGCTTGACGACCATCGCCCCGGTTTCGCTGATGTGGCTTGACCCGCGCAATGGCCAGGTATTGGAAATCGGCTATCTCAACGGGGACTTTTTTGCAACTGCGCAACTCGTATTAGCGTCCAACAATCAGTCAGCTTACGAAGTAGATTACACCATCAATCAGGATTATGGGCTGACGTCGATTTCGCGGGCGCTTATTACCCGCATGAACGAAGCCGGGTATGCGGCAAGTGTGCGTGCATTCGTGCTAGCTAGTGATAATATAGTACCAGCACCATAAATGTCGGCGATGGGTGTGATTTGTATAGTGTCGGCTGAGGAGTATTTTATGACGAGCAAATATCTTGACATGGTCCGCGGTCAACGTCGCCGTCCAGGTGCCATGCAATTTACCTCCAAAACGCTCTTGGCCATACTTGCGCTCATTTCCATGGGTGGCTCTGCCGCCTACTGGTGGGGGGTGCAATCCCAACTCACCGACAACCGGATTGTGGCGATTGCATTCACTGCGATTTTGGTGCTGGCGCCGCCGAGTTTAGTATCATTTTTGATTCCATGGTCACCAGCCGGGATGCTCCTACAAAAAATCAATGCCCGTACCTGGGGATATCCTGTTATTATCGGGGCCGCCTTGTACCTCATCTACTACTCGTTCCAGATTCAGTGGAGCTGGTGGGCAGCCCAACCCATCGTTTCAGATGCGGGATTGGTCTATCAGCAGGTACTGATCGGCATCATCGGATTCATCATCATTCCTGCGTTGCTGTGGACACCCGTCTCATCGGATGAATTAGTCGAGCAGGTCCGCCAGGCACATTTGGTCAAACGCTACGAATTACAAACCCAAGCCGACATTGCGATTTTGCGTGCCACATTGCTGCGTGCCCAAGAAAAAGCCCTGATCGGTTTTGCGAACTTGACCGTGCAAGAACGCCAAGAATTGGCAGCCGTGATGCGCTCGCTGGTCGCCGGCATCGATAACACGCTCCGTGAGGTTGGCCAGACCGTGCGCACCGTCAGTGGTGTCGCCATGCCCTTTGATGGGCTCCTCGAAGACAACGCCGAAGTACGTGATGTGCTCGACTATATTACCGAAAGCCTTGAAAGCACGGCATTGTCTGCACCTGCAGATGGTGACGATGCCGATTACGAACCACAAACGAATCAGCGACCAGCTCGCTTGCCACAACAGACAGATACCACCCGATCGATACGGATGCCGGCCCGCGCCGTGCAGTATGACGACGACGAGGAATAATCCATGCCGGTACGTGGACGCAAATACGCTACAGGGGGCGCATTATCCGCGGATGACCTGAACGAACTCGTCGACTTGCTGGCAATCCGCATCTACGAACGCCTCGGCGACAGCTCGTTTTTGTTGAATCGTAGTGATGTGGCCGAACTCGTCAAGCCCTACATCGACGACCTGATTGCCAGCGATCAACAAGACGTCATCTGGATGACATGGGAACTCATCCAAGCCGGTGCCCGAGAACGCGAGGAGCGTTGATGCGCATCGGCATTCTGGGGGGCACCTTCGATCCGATTCACAACGGACATCTGGCGATTGCGCATACCGTGCTGGCACAGCAGGTAGTTGATCGCATCTGTTTTATTCCCAACCGCACCCCACCACACAAACCCGCCCCACACGCCGCTGAACATCATCGTGTCGCCATGCTCACATGTGCGCTCGCTGATACCCCGGCCTATCACTGGAGTGATATCGAGCTCAGACGCACTGGGCCATCCTACACCATTGATACACTGCGCGCACTCGCCCAACCCCACCAACGCCTCATCCTCATTCTCGGGAGTGATGCCGCCACCTTGCTGCCACAGTGGTATCAGGCCGCACAACTGGGAGAATATTGTGATGTGGCCGTCCTTAGCCGTATCGGGAGTGCTTTTGCACCGCATATTGTGACGCAAGCACTCCCAAATCTACATGTTCACCTCATTGAATGGGCAGGCATTGATGTGTCGAGTAGCGATATTCGCATGCGCTGTCACCACAACCAATCCATTGAACACCTCGTGCCTCACGCGGTAGCCACATATATTGCGCACCACCACCTCTATCGGAGCCCTGCATGATCGAACATTTCGCTGTGCTCTACGACTATGCTGCGACACGCAAACTCGCAATCGAAGAAAATCAGTACGTGCTCTTGGCCGCCTATCTGCGCCAACTGCATGACTGGAATGAACGCATCAATCTCACCGCAATAACCGATCCAGTGGCAATGGTACACAAGCATGCCCTTGATGCGCTGACGTACCTGCCCCTCTTTCCCAAACCACCCGCACGCCTCATTGATGTGGGCAGCGGTGGCGGCATCCCTGGGCTGATATTGGCCATTATGTGGCCCACTACACAGGTCACATTGGTCGAGAGTATCGCCAAAAAATGTGCGTTCCTGCAGCATGTGGCTACGCACCTCGCACTCGATAATGTGCAGGTGGTGAGTGAGCGTGCCGAGGTGCTCGGGCAAGATCCGCGCTACCGCGAACAGTTCGATGTAGCAACGGCACGCGCCGTCGCCGAATTACGTGTGCTCGTGGAGTACTTACTGCCGCTGGTGCGTATCGGTGGCAAAGTCTACACCCCCAAAGGCCCCACACCACAAGAAGAAGTCGATGCCGCCGCCCACGCCATCCAGGTGCTCGGTGGGCATTTACGCGATGTCATCGACGTGGCGGCGCCCGGGCTCGAGCCACGCACCATGGTGCGTATCGTCAAATATCGCACCACACCGGGCACATACCCACGTGCAGCCGGCACCCCCAGCAAAAAGCCCCTCTAACACAACAATCCCCTCCACGCCGAACGGCGTGGAGGGGATTGTACGAACCCGTTACTTGGACACTGGCAAATACAAGCGGTTGACGTATTCTTTGAGCATACGCTGTGTGCTGAATTGTGGTGCCACCGTGGCAATAGCGTTCTTGGCGAGCGTCACCCAACGTGCTGATACCCCATGTGCATCACGGTCGTAGTAGGCTGGGGCTACTTCGTTCTCAAGCAGATGGTAGAGATGCTGGGCATCTTCCCAGTCTTGGTGGTCGGTATTGTCGTATTCGCGCTCTTCACCGATCGCCCAGCCGTTGCTGCCATCATAGGCTTCGGGCCACCAGCCATCGAGGATGCTCAAATTGGGGATACCGTTGAGGCTGGCCTTTTGCCCACTCGTACCGCTGGCCTCGTAGGGGCGGCGTGGCGTATTTAGCCATACATCGACACCCTGTACCAAGGCGCGCGCCACACACATGTCGTATTCTTCGAGGAAGATGATACGCCCCGCAAAGCCCGGCTCTTGCGATCGGCGATAGACGTCTTGGATGAAGTGCTTGCCCGGCTCGTCGGCTGGATGTGCTTTACCCGCAAAGACCAGTTGAATCGGGCGCGCGGGGTTATTGATAATTGCCTTGAGGCGTTCGGGATCGCGGAACAACAACGTGGCGCGTTTGTAGGTGGCAAAGCGGCGCGCAAACCCGATGGTGAGGATGGTGTCGTCAAACATGGGCCACGTCACCGGTGGGAAGCCGAGGCGGGTATGGCGCTGTGCTAGGCGCTCGCGCACAAACTCCACCAACGTACGCTTGAGGGCCAAGCGCGCCTGCCAGAATTCCGCGTTGTCGCTGGTTTTGAGTGCCTGCCACGTAGCCGGCGTATCGAGTCGCTCGTACCAGTCCGCTCCCAACACACGATCGAACAGGGTACGCATCTGCGGTGCCAGCCATGACGATGTGTGGATGCCGTTGGTGACCGAGGTGATGGGCACTTCATCGAGCGATTTGCCCGGGTAGAGCCATTGCCACATGCCACGCGCAACATGCCCGTGCAACTTGCTGACGCCGTTGTGCATCTCGGACAACCGCAATGCGAGCACCGTCATCGCAAAGCTGGGTCCCCACGATTGCTGTTGCATGGCGATATTCATGAACGCATCGCGGCTGATACCCAACTGCTCCCAGAACTTGGCGAAATATTTGTCAATTAAATCGAGTGAAAAGGCGTCGTTGCCCGCAGGTACCGGCGTATGCGTGGTAAAGACGGCCTGGTCGCGGACTTTGTCGAAGGCCTGCATAAATGGCACACCCTGAGCAACCAATTCACGGGCGAGTTCGAGCACAAGAAAGGCGGAATGCCCTTCGTTCATGTGCCACACCGATGGTGCAATTCCCAGCTGACGCAGAGCACGCACCCCGCCAATCCCCAGTACGAGCTCCTGGGCAACCCGCAAATCGTGGTCACCGCCATAGAGACGAGCCGATAATTCGCGATCACTTGCACTATTGGGGTGGATGTCAGTATCCATCAAGTAGAGGGTGACACGTCCAATCTGTAAATGGTAGACTTTGGCATAAATGGTGCGCCCAGGCAGCTCGACATCCACCACGACTTCGTCGCCAGCAGGGGTTAATGCGGGGCGTGCGGGGATATCGGCAAAGTTCATTTTGCTGTAGAGGGCCTCTTGCCAACCACTGTGGTCAAGGCGCTGCCGGAAGTATCCCTGCGGGTAGATGAAGCCGACCGCCACCAACGGCAAATCCAGGTCGCTGGCTTCTTTGATGTGGTCACCTGCCAAAATACCGAGTCCACCCGAATAGATGGGCAAGGATTCGTGCAGGCCGAATTCCGCGGAGAAATAGGCAATGGTGGATTTTTCGTTGGGGTAGGTGCGTTTGAACCACGTGTCTCTGCGGTTCATGTAGGCGTCAAATGCCACGATTACCGCATCATAATCAGCCAACCAGTGTGGGTCATTGCTGACTTTGACCAAATCACGCTGGCGCACGTTGCGCAGAAACTGGACAGGGTTGTGGTAGATGGCTTCCCACAGATGGGTATCAATGCGGGCAAACAAATCGGTGGCTTGGGGATTCCACGCCCACCAGTAGTTGTATGCGAGATCACGCAGGCGGGCAATTCGGGCTGGTACAGGCGTAAACAACAGGTCAGCACTCGTAGCGCTCAAGGTTCACCTCTTGATAAGAAGAAGGAATCTGACACACGGAGTAGCCACGCTGCCCCCCCGCAAACGACTCTACTATACCATAGTTTTTTCATTGGGTGCGATTTTTCTCACACATATCACAAAAGAGGCAACGTAGGGTATCATACAAATACGACATATTTCACCTCTTTGGCATGATACATGAGGGAGATACGAGGGTGAATCGAGCACACATCGCGCGCGTCATCAGCATTATTGGCGCAAGTGCCATCATGCTCTGGCAATTGCCGCTGTTTTTTGTGATGGTCGTACGGCGCATCGGCTATGCCTTCCCCATCGATTATGGCGAGGGTCCACTGCTGCGCCAGGTGCAATACCTGTCACAAGGGGGCACCATTGCCAATTTGTACGGCGACCCCGGCCAGATGCCCTTTGTGGTGGTCAACTACCCACCCGTCTTCCTCACGGTCACATCAATCGTATCGTGGATATTCCCCATTATTTCGGCGGGACGCCTCGTCTCTGCACTTGCGGGGATTGCCATCGTCGTGGCAATTGCACAACTCAACAAACAGCTCCATGCATCACCCATTGCCACTGCTGCCCGCTGGTTGGCTGCCGCCACCTGGCTCGCAATACCAATTGTGCGTGAATGGAGTGGGGTGATGCGTGTCGATATGCTGGGTGTAGCGTTGGGGCTCTGGGGCGTCTACATCGCCTGGCGGGGGCGCCTCAATAGTGGTGCCATCCTGGTCGCACTCGCACTGCTCTGCAAGCCGTCACTGATTGCCGCCCCACTGGCACTGCTGGTCATTTTGGCAAGTCGCCCATGGCAGCATTCCGTGCGTGCCATTGCCAGTGGTGCTGGGGTCATCGCAGTGGTTGTCTTGGGCATCACACTTGGGGGCGGCAATCTGTGGTTGCATCTCGTCCAAGCCAACACCAATAGTGTGGATTGGGCGCTCGCACGCACATTTTGGCGTGAAGCGTGGCACATCCACTGGCCAATCATCGTTACCGCTGCATTTATTGCCCTGGCGCATCTTCGCCATGGCAAAACGCTCTTGACACCGCCCCATCTCACCACCACCATGGCCATTGCATATACGATTGGCGGAGTGATTGTAGGTCTCGGTATCGGCAAAGTCGGCGCTTATGCCAACTACTTTTTAGAGTGGTATGCAGGGATGATTTGGCTGTTGGTGAGTGCCGTGAGTCGCACGCGCCGCCATGCCTATGTTGTGGCTTTTTTGGCACTCTGTAGCATTGGCGTAGCCCGCTACTACCCGCTGTGGAGTGAAACATACGCCAAGCCATACGGCATGATCGAGCAACAACGCCCGGCACGCATCGTAATTGGCAGCTACGGGGTCTGGCAAGACTTGCACCGCGAACAACAAATCCTCGCCGCCAATGCCGTCACCGCCCAAGCCCTCAATGCGATTATTCAGTCGCATGCATCATATGTCTATACCGATGTACCCGGCATTGCCGCCCAAGCCGGTGCCACCGCCCCCATGCAAGTCTTTGAGCATCGCATGCTGTACGATGCCGGGCTCTGGGATCAACGTCCACTCCTCAAACAGCTAGCCAACGGACAAATCCCGCTGGTTGTGCTCGATTATCTGGGCAACTGGATGACCCCCGAAAGCATTGCCATTATCACATCGCGCTACGCCCAGAGTGGGTCGCGGGGGAGTTACGACATCTACCAGCCCATCGCCGTCGGTGCCCCGCAACTCGTCAACAAACAAATCGGCACCGCCACGCTCGTCAGTAGTGCGTTACCACCACCACTCCAGCAACCCGCCTACGAGCCTGGCAGTAGCGTGCCCGTGTTGCTCACCTGGACAAGTACAAGTAGCGATACTGCAATTCATCAAGTCACTTTGTCGCTCGTTGATGGGCAGAATCGTATCGCCACCACACGCACACAACCGTTGTTTGCTGGTGCATTGACGTTGGCAGATAGCGCTAATCAGCCGCTTCAGCATCTGCACGCCCTCACCATTCCACACGATATTCGCGCTGGCACCTATACGATACAGGTGCAACTCGATGAACGTCCACGCGTTGTGGCCGCTACCATCACCATTCAACAACGCACGGGACGTATCGTCGGCGAGCGTGAAATCTTTGTGCCGGGGGTCATCATGACGTATGTCAAGGCAACCGGTGGCAACGCACGCTGGGGCGAACCCATCATGCCCGCCATGCCATTCAGCGATATGACGCTACAATGCTGGCAAAACGGCTGTATTGTCGTCACTGCGAATGGGAACGTACAGCCGGCTCCGCTCGGCGAGTGGCTCAAGGGAGCGCTCGTGCTCTTGCCAGCAGCATCAGAGAGTGAAAGTTATGATTTCACCCAGGCGATTGCCACTGATACGCGCTTTGCCGGCGACGCATACGCACCCGTTGATGGCGCACGACGCGACAACGCCAGCCTGATATGGCTACGCCAAGATGCACTCCTCGTCATGGATGGAGATAGCGTGTCGATTGGGGATGGTGGGGCGCGCGTGCTACGCCTCCCCGGGATTCCCTATCGCTGGCCACCAGCAACACCATGACACGCGTCAGACCCGTGGGTCGTCGAGGTGCGTATATGCCCCTTGTATGGCCAACCAGCGCACGCGGATGATGTCGCGCAGGTTGCGTAGTGCATCACGGATTGGATCGACTTTGGTCTCGACACCGTAGTGCCACAACACGGGGAGTTCAATGACGCGGTAACCGCGTTTCACTGCCAAATAAATAATTTCTACATCAAACGCAGTAACTGCCGCCCCTTGGATGACAGGTGCATCATCGCCATAGATGCGGGCGCGACCAAAAAGATCGTGTGCCACCGCACGGCGAAATGCCTTGAAGCCGCACTGTGTATCACGGAAGTTGCCCACTACCAGCACGCGCACCAACATGTTAAAGACGCGCCCCATCACATGCCGGTGGAACGGCTCCCCTTCGCGGCGGGCACCTTGCCCTTCGCGTGAGCCAATAACCACATCAGCATGTTGATCTACAAAAATCGGCAACATGCGGTCCCATTCCTCGATGGGGACAGCCAAATCCGCATCACACAACAGCACATATTCGCCACAGGCAGCCAATGCTCCAGCCCGCACCGCAAAGCCTTTACCGCGATGATCGAGGGACAAGAGTCGCAGTTGTGACCATGTGTGCGCCATCTGCTGGACAATGTGCGCAGTGGTATCACTACTACCATCATCGGCGACGAGCACTTCGACATCCGCCTGCACCTGTTGTACATAGGCACGGATAGTCTCGAGCGTAGTCGGTAAACGCAGCTGTTCGTTATACGCAGGGATTACGATTGACAAGAGTGGTTGCGGTGTACTCATCGTGATGCCTCGTTTCCTACTGTCAGCATCAACGTCGTTTCATCGACATGGGCGGGAATGTGTTTACGTTTTGCCATAAATCGTCCTATGTTTCCCCAAGCCGCCCATTGGCCACGTAAGCGGGCGCGAGCGGCATGACCACGGATATGCCAGAGTGCATCCATACTAATACGCAGTTGGCGTGCCAGCATACGCCAGAGATAACGCCTCACCAGTGGAGTTGGCATGTTTTTGAGCCAGACAAGCGGAAAGTTGCGCCCACAATAAAAGCTCGCCAAGCTGCCACCACCCGTCGCACTCAGACGATGATAGACTACGGCATCCGCCACAAATATGGTGCGCATGCCGTGCAACCGCGCGCGTATATTGAGGTCGACATCCTCGCAGTACATCACCAAATCCGGATCAAACACGACCCCATCAACGGCCAACTGCAGCAATGCATGGCGTCGGTATGCAGCAGCACCAGCACACGGTCCAAAGACTTCGCGGGAGTGCTGATAGCGCGGGCCATCACTTTGCCATACGCCCCAACTCCCTGGTACCCCGTCCACGTTGTAGTAGTCACCAGCAGAGTGGATGATACTGCGTCGGTCAAACAACATCAACTTGCTCGCCGCAAACGCATACTCGGGGTGTGCCTCGAGTGTGCCAACCAAGGCAGCAAGCCATGTCGGCGTCACTTCAGTATCGTTGTTGAGCAGCACCACGTAGTCACCGTCTGTGGCATTGATGGCCGTATTACACGCCGCCACAAACCCACGATTCTGCGGCTGCACAATCAGTTGCACCGTCGGGTAGTGCTGCTGCACAAACGCCACTGAATCATCGTGCGAGCAATCATCGACGACCGTGATGCGTACGTCGTGTGTGCGCGTCTGTGCAGCCAACGCTGCCAAACAAATTTCCAGATGTGCTCGCCCGTTGTAGTTGGGCACTATCACATCAATCATGGGTGTGTATCCTGACCAGTTACTGCCGCATGGAGCGCATCCTGCCACGGCCGCAAGGTGATTCCCATGGCGCTCCCCACGTAATTGGCGAGTGGTGTATACCGTGGCACTCGTCCTGGTCGTGGGTAATCGGCCAATGCAATCGGTTCCAGAGTGACGCCACGCAGACCAGCTGCATCGAGTGTCGCTTGCGCTAATTCCATGCGCGAGCAAAATCCTTGGTTTACCAAATGATACGTCCCAAACGCATCAGTTTCAAGGAGTTGGAGCAATGCGCTGGCCACATCACCGGCATGCGTCGGTGAGCCGACTTCGTCGTGCACCATGCGAATATGCGTCCGCTCATTGGCGAGGCGAAGGACTGTACGCACAAAATTCCGCTCGCCACCAAACAACCATGCAACGCGCACCACGTAGAGGCGATCGAGCAGCTCACGGGCGGCTTGTTCGCCGGCATACTTGGAGCGTGCATAGGGATTGATGGGATTGGCCACATCGTATTCACCATACGGCATCGTAGCCGTGCCATCAAAGACTTCATTGGTACTAATCGCCACCAGGCGTGCATTGCACCGTTTGGCAGCTTGTGCTACCCAGCGTGTCCCCAACGCATTAATGCGGTAAGCCGTGTCGGGGTCGTGGGCACAACCATCCACGTTGGTCATGGCAGCCGCATGAATGATGACTGCGGGCCGATGACGCGCAATCACCTCTGCCGTCTGTGGCTGCGCGAGTTCGATGTCGGCATGCCCCAGCGGGATGATGTGCTGATGGTGGGATTGAAATCGTGCCACTATCGCTTTTCCGAGCTGACCATTTGCACCTGTGACCACAATACGCATGGTATCACCGTCTTTATTGCTGTTGTACTGCTATGGTAGAACATCACTCCCATGACGTCAACAATGACCCCTATGATAAGATACCCTCACACAACCACTTTCATCATTGTGTGCCTCAAAGGAGTCGCCATGAGTAACGCCACCCTACAATCACAAATCGATGCCTACGTTGATGCCAATCTCGAGCGTTTCGTTGAGATGCTCGGTGGATTATGTGCCATTCCCAGCGTCGCTGCCCAAGGTCATGGCATTGCGCCATGCGCTCAACGTGTCAGCGAACTGCTGAGTGATGTCGGTTTGCAGACGAGCATCATGCCCACCGCCGGCAATCCGGTCGTCTATGCCGAACAGCTCAGCGGCGCCGCACACACATTGCTCTGCTACAACCACTACGACGTCCAGCCCGCCGAACCGTTCGAGTTGTGGCATACCCCTCCCTTTGAAATGGCGCGTCGTGACAATCTATTGATTGCACGTGGCGTTGCTGACGACAAAGGCGAGTTGGTCAGCCGCATCGCTGCCATTGCTGCCGTCACCGCCGTACTCGGCAAACTCCCCATCAACATCAAATTCCTGGTCGAAGGCGAGGAGGAAATCGCCAGCCCCAACCTGGCACCATTCGTGATGGCCAATCGTGAGCGCCTCAAGGCGGATTCGTGCGTCTGGGAATTCGGCACCCACAACAGCGATGGTGAACCCGTCAGCTATCTCGGGTTACGTGGCATCTGCTACCTCGAACTTTCCGTCGAAACGGCCAAAATCGATACCCATTCCGGCATTGCTGGCTCGATTCTGCCCAATGCGGCCTGGCGCCTCGTCTGGGCGCTCAATACGCTGAAGGATCAAGACGAAACAATTCAACTCCCCAATTTTTATGAAAACGTGATTGCGCCCACCGCCCGTGACATGGAGTTGCTTGCGGCATTACCCGATAACGACGAAGAAATGCAAGAATTGTTCGGCAATCGCCAATTTTTGCGCAACGCCAAAGGGGTCGAGTTGCGCCGGCGGGAAATCTTTGAGCCGACATGTACGATTTGTGGCATTAGTAGTGGGTATCAGGGGCAAGGGCAAAAAACCGTCCTCCCAGCCCACGCGTTCGCCAAAGTCGACTTCCGTCTTGTACCCAATCAGACACCTGAAGAAGTGGTTGCCAAATTGCGTACCCACCTCGACGCACACGGATTCCACGACGTCAAAATCACCGTCATTGGCGCTGGGCGACCAGCACGCACTGACCCCGATCATCCCTTGGTGCATACGTTGACCGCTGCCGCCCACGCCGTCTACGGGCGTACGCCACACATCTGGCCAATGTCCGGCGGTTCGGGGCCCAATTACCTCTTTGCCCACGAGATTGGGGCACCAATTGTCACCATTGGGGTGGGGTATGCCGGGTCTCGCATCCACGCTCCCAACGAGAATATTCGCATCAGTGACTTCCGCAACGGCATTCGCATGATGGCAGCAATGATGCTCCGGCTCGGCACACTCCCTGCCTAAGGTAAATTGCCATGTTTGCATATCTGGGTGAATCCTGCGAACACAGGTCAAAATCGTGCTATAATCAGTGAGTCAATTAGACGTATAGGACTGTGACACGCATCTGCGAAGACCCACCTTCCGCCACCCGACACGGTAGCACCCGGCAAGATGTGAGTTTTGGTTCAATACGGGGTATGGTCGGGCTGTGGGGTAAGACCAGCGGGATTGGCGATGGGTTGTTTTATACGAGGTTGCCTCGTGACTGTCCATGGTGGACAGAGGAGTGAAGCGAATGCGTGTGAAGTTGTTTGTCGGTAATTTGCCGTGGCGCATGACCAGCGAAGATTTGGGTGAGACGTTTAGCCAGTACGGTGAAGTCGTCAGTGCGCGTGTCGTAATTGACCGCGAAACCCAGCGCTCACGTGGTTTCGGGTTTGTGGAAATGGACGTTGACAACGTCGCCAGCGTCATCGAGGCCACCAATGGACTCGAAGTGCTCGGGCGTCCGTTGCGCGTCAACGAGTCAGATGAAAAGCCAGGTCTCGATCGTCCTCGCCAATCACGCGGAGACAATCGCTACTAACGCACGCTTGTTCGTACGCCATGGCACAGCTTGGGTGCGCTGTGCTGTGGCGTTTTTTATATGTCATCAGAAGGGAGTCTACGCATGCATATGACACGCCTCGGTCACACCGGTTTGCAGGTCAGTACGGTATGTCTCGGCACTATGACATTTGGGAATCAAGCGGATGAAGCCACCTCACATGCCATTCTTGATGTGGCCATCAATCACGGCATCACCTTCATCGATACTGCCGATGTATATCCACTCGGCGGTGACTTTAGCAGCGTGGGGCGCACCGAACACATCATCGGCTCGTGGCTCAAGGCTCGTGGTAATCGCCACGACCTCGTTATCGCCACCAAATGCCGCGGTGCCATGGCCCCCGGCCCCAACAACGAAGGCCTCTCACGCCGCCACATCATGGCGGCCTGCGACGCCAGTCTCAAACGCCTCGGTGTCGATTACATCGATCTCTACCAGGTCCATGCCCCCGATCCCGAGACGCCTATCAGCGAAACACTCGAGGCACTCACCGACCTCGTACGGGCCGGCAAAGTGCGCTATATCGGCTGCTCGAACTTCGCTGCCTGGCAAATCATGCAGGCGCTGTGGACCAGTGACACGCGCAATTTGAGTCGCTTTGTGTCACTCCAACCACGCTACAACCTGCTCTTTCGCATGATCGAGGACGAAATTCTCCCAGTGGCACGCCAATTTGGTCTGGGCGTCATCCCCTATAACCCACTCGCCGGTGGCATGCTCACGGGGCGCTACATCGACCAGCGTACGGTGCAGCCCGGTACACGCTTCACACTCAATACGAGTGGCGAACTCTACCGCAAGCGCTACTGGAACGATGTCGTACACGATATCGTTGCCGATCTGCACGCCTACTTCACTGGCCGTGGCATTTCGTTGACCCACGCCGCTTTGGCATGGGTACGCGCCCAACCCGGCATCACATCCCCCATCATTGGCGCCAGCCGCCCAGCCCAGCTGGCTGAATCACTGGCCGGGCTCGACCTCGTGCTTGATGCCGAGGCCATGACCAAGTGCAACGACGCCTGGTTTGAACTCCCCAAAGAACGTGATATCAGCGTCGCCCGTCGCTAGTCACGCACACGCATGGGAGGCACATATGCCTCCCATGCGTGGATTACGCCGAAAAATTCACCATTTTTCTTTTTTTATACAGAAAAAAACGCAAATCATGGCGTTTTTGTGCACTACCAACACTCGGCAGGTATATCACGCAGTAGTGGTCTAAAATACAGGAACACGCGCATTTCGCCCCTGCATCATGACTGCGTACCAGCACGTTACACGAACGGATTAGCACTCGGTGTCAACACCACTTCGGGGATGGTCGCCCGTGCCGGCAAGCTGGCCACGAACTGTACCACCTGGGCCACATCATCGGCATGTAACATGGCAGCGCGTCGCTCGGCACTTACCGGTGCCGGGCGTTTGTCAATGAGCGGTGTATCGACCTCACCCGGGTGCAACACGGTGGCGCGCACCCCATGCGGTGCTTCTTCTTGGGCGAGGGTGCGCACAAACGCCGTCAAGCCACTTTTGGCCGCATTATACGAGGCGCCACCCAGACTACTAGGACGAGGCACCGACGTTGATCCAATCGCCACAATCACTCCTTTGGCCACGCGCAGCATGGGGAGTGCCTGGGT
>CAZIKU010000009.1:0-48002 GCA_964539815.1 uncultured Klebsiella sp.
CTCCGTGCATGGTATTTTATCATCATTACGTCATTAGTCAAGTTTATATTTCGCCAGTGGCCGCAACGATACTGTCCCAGGTAAACGGCGCATGTCACACCACGCCCTCCACGCTCGATTCCCCCTTATTTGAGCAGTTGGAGTGCCTGCAGCAATTGTGGATCGCGACATTCCGTCTGGCCATCCACTGGTTGGCGATTGGCCACACATGGTACAAGTGTTGGGGCGTCGGCATCATCCGCGACCACGATATCTGGAGTAATACCGATTCCATGGATGGCCGTTTTATTTGGTGTCAACCACTGGCTAATAGTGAGGCGAATTGTGCCACCATTGGTGAGTGGGTAGATGTTTTGTACGATTCCCTTACCAAAACTCTTTTGACCGACAACCGTTGTCTGCGCATAGCGGTCACGCAGCGCACCGGTGACAACTTCGCTGGCACTCGCCGTCCCACCATCGATGAGCACGACAATCGGCACTGTTGGATGCGTGACCGGCGTGCCTGGCGCAATCGTCAGCATCTCCCGTTGTACCCCTGCAGCACGCTCTTCCCAGAGTGCGGTACCCGTATAAAACAAACCGAGCACCGCTTGTGCACTATCCAACAACCCTCCTGGATTGTTGCGCAGGTCGATGATGTAGCCGCGCGGTTGTGTGGCCGCAAGGGTTGGCATACCACCCGCCAGGATTTCGGGCGTATTCCCTTTGAATTCACTGATACGGATATAGGCGATATCTGTTGTCACCATGCGCCATTCCACACTCGGGATGACGATTTCTTCGCGCAGCATTACCACATCAAATGGTGCCTGTTGCCCGCGTTGGATGGTCAGACGCACCTCGGTACCGGTTTTGCCACGAATCAGTGCAGCCACCGCCGGGATTGCTTCGTCGCTCGTTTTACTTGCCACAATCGTCGCGACATCCGTCCCATCAACAGCCACGATCACATCGTCGACGCGCACACCAGCCCGAATAGCAGGTGCATCGGGAATCAGCTTCCAAATCTCCACTGCACCCTTGTTGAGGCGCACGTAAATGCCAATTCCAGCCGTCTTGCCCTGCATGTCGTCTTGGGTTTGTTGGGCTTTTTCGGGGTCCTGATAAAAGGTGTATTTATCGTCGAGTGTGGCCAACATGCCACTAATTGCCCCTTTAATCATGCGCGTATGATCAATAGTGTCGCGCTTGTAAAAGACGGCATCGACCACCTGCCACGCCTCCCAAAAGGGTGCAAACGCCATGCGCAACCCCCACGGTGTTTGCAGTTGTGCGAGTGTCCCTGGCCCCACGTAGCGAGCCATGTCACCGGCATAGGGTGTGGCAGCCACAATGACCGCGCACAACCATCCTGCCACAAATCCCACGGCGATGCTTTGCCAACGCATGCTAGCCCTCCCCGTCGAAGTCACCCGCAGCAGCCAGCAGCATGGTGGCAGCCACGAGTGGTGCGGTTTCGGCACGTAGAATGCGACGCCCAAGTCCCACTGCCTGCCATGACTGATGCTGGAGCCAGGTTAGCTCTGATGGTGAAAAACTGCCCTCTGGCCCAGAAATCACCCAGACCGGGCGCCCCATATCCATGGGCGCATGGCGCAACGGTACCGTGCCTGCGCCCTCGTGACACCAGTAGACCTGGGCGCCGTGCGGCGGAGCCAACGCGCGCACAGGACATGCTGGCAGGAGGTGAGGAATGATTCCGCGGCACGACTGCTCGGCAGCCTCGCGCAAAATGCGCTGCCAGCGCGTTATTTTGGTCGGTGACACATCGCCGTCGTGGCGACTATGGTCAGCCTTGATGGGCACAATGGCATGCACCCCTATTTCAGTCGCTTTTTGCAACAACCACTCAAAGCGTTCGGGACGAATCAGCGATACCGCCAGCGTCACCTGTAACTGGGCTTCGCCACCTGCTGACATCGTTGCAATGATGCGCCATGCGGCATGCTTGGCCGTAATCGTGTGAACTTCGACATGTGTTGCCATGCCACATCCATCCAGCAACAGCAACTGATCGCCACTGCGCAACCGCAACACGCGCGACCACTGATGCAATAACTCTGCATCAGTGGTCGTACCACGCGTAATCGTCTCTGCATCCACAAAGAAGCGCTGCGTATTGGCAATCGGCGGCACCATGACTAGGCGTCTCGACGGTGCACCAACGCCACCCAATCGCCTTCGCTACGGCGATCGATGCGCGTCAGCCCAGCTGCGGCAAATGCGATGGCAACTTCGTCTTCACGCTCAGCAATGATGCCTGAACTAATCAGAATCCCACCCGGCTTGAGGGCATCTTTCATGTCATCTGCCAAAAAGACGAGCACCTTGGCAATCAAGTTGGCTGCAATCAAATCACATGCCACCGAATGCGGGTCAATGGCTACCCCTGGTGGCACATCGGGGGCATCCCAACTCAACCAATGACCGAGCGTATTACCACGCCCCAGACTGCCTTCGATGATTTTCATGCGATCGCTAACGCTATTCGCCTCCGCATTGATGCGGGTCGCATCAACGGCAATTCCATCAGTGTCAATGGCAATAATTTCACTGGCACCCAGATAGGCCTGTGCAATCGCCAAAATCCCCGAGCCACACCCCAAATCCATGACGCGTGTACCTGGCTGTTGGTACTCCTCGAGGAATTGACAGCACATGCGCGTCGTGGGGTGCAAACCAGTGCCAAAGGCCATGCCCGGATCGAGTTTGAGTACGATGTCATCCGGCTGTGGCGTATATTCGTGCCACGACGGTACAATCACCGTGCGCCGTCCGATGCGTTGCACCGTGTAGTGGCGCTTCCAGGCTTCGGCCCATACCTGCTCTTCGAGCTGCGTAATTTTGAGCGCGCCCACCTTGCGCAATTTACCAAAGTACCACAACGCTTGTTCGAGGCGCGCGCGTGTTTCTTCGCTCTGTTCGTCGACGGGAATCCATGTACGCACCACCACGGGGCGTTGCGTGTCATACGTATAATCGGGGCCATCAGCACCGTGGATGACTGGTTGGTCGACTGCCACGCCGCCGTTGTATCCGTACTGTGCGAGCAACTCGCTGACGGATTCTACCGCCTCGGCTTCGACTTCTACACTACATTCAAGCCATGCCATCGCTTATGCCTTCCAGCGCGTTCCTTGCGCACTATCCTCGAGTGTCACACCCAGGTCTGCCAAGCGATTACGCACCACATCCGCCAGCTGGTATTGCTTGGCCTTGCGCAACTCGGCACGCAACTCAATCAACAATTCAATGAACGGCGCGGCTTCGGCCACTTTGCTCGGGCCATCGCTGAGCGTCATCCCCAACACGCCACACAACGTGCGCAACTCAGCTTGCGCTGCCTCAAAACGTGCGCCACTCACCCCGGCATCGCGTGCCACGTTGATCGCACGTACCAACTCAAACAGCGTGGCGAGTGCCACCGACGTATTCAAATCATCGTCCATGGCCGCCACAAAGGCTGGGCGCGCAGCTGCGGTGGCCGTCTGCAGGCGCACCACCGCATCACCACTCGTCGTGGTACCGGTCGCTGGCGCCAACGCACTCTTGATGCGGTCGAGTTTGCGCTCTTGGTCAGCGACGATATCGACCCCATAGGCCAGCGGGTTGCGGTAGTAGCTCGACAACACCACCAGGCGCAACGCATCCGCGGGATGCGCACTCAAAAATTCGCGGATGGTGACCACATTGCCCAATGATTTGGACATTTTTTCGAGTTTGTAGCTACCATCGTCCAACTTGGTCTGGATTTGCAGCATGCCGTTGTGGATCCAGTGGCGGGCAAATGTTTTACCGGTCAGGCTCTCACTCTGAGCGATTTCGTTTTCGTGGTGTGGAAAGACCAGGTCGTTGCCACCACCGTGGATATCAATCTCTTCGCCCAAATGGTCGAGGCTCATCGTCGAGCATTCAATGTGCCAGCCCGGACGTCCAGGACCCCATGAACTCGGCCAGGCGGGTTCGCCCGGTTTGGCGCCCTTCCAAAGTGCGAAGTCGCCGGGGTGTTCTTTGCGGGCATCCACGTCAAAGCGCGTCCCCGATACCATGTCACTCAGACTACGCCCCGACAAGCGTCCGTAGTCGAGGTCTTTGCTGACGCGGAAGTAGACGTCACCGTCAGCCGCATATGCATACCCCTTGGCAATCAGGTTTTCGATGAACGTGATAATCTGCGGCATCGATTCTGTCACACGTGGGTAGACCGTCGCCGGTAACACGTTGAGCGACTGCAAGTCATCCAAAAATTCGTTGACGTAGCTCGAGGCCAACTCCACTGGATCCCGACCCAACGTGTTGGCCCGGGCGATGATTTTGTCGTCCACGTCGGTGAAGTTGACGACGTGCATTACGTTGAGTTGGCGGAACTCGAGGTAGCGGCGCAACACGTCAAAGACAATCGCCGACATGGCATGACCAATGTGCGCACGGTCGTAGACAGTTACCCCACATACATACATTCGCACCAGGCCCGGAGTAATGGGGCGCAACTCGTCCGTGTTGCGCGACATCGTGTTATAAAGTCGAATCGCCATATGATTGATCCCTTCGTCGCTGCATCTCTGGATCAGATGCCGCTGATTCATCGAGTTGTTGCCAAATTGCACTGCGAAACACGTTGCGTTGTGACGTATGTTGATGGACATCGGCAGTATGCGCCTCAAGCCCTTCGATGCGGGCTTCGAGTTCGACAATCATATCGCGCAACTGGCGCAACATGTCACCTTCGGGGTCTGGGAGCTGTTCGACACGCTGCGATACCCCCGTGACTGGATCGCGCCGCGCCACCACACGCGCAGGAATACCCGTGGCGGTGCTGTGTGCAGGTACGTCTTTGACGACGACAGCACCACCTCCAATACGTGCCCCCTGGCCAATCGTAATTGCCCCCAGCACACTCGCACCAACACCCACAATCACATCATCTTCGAGCGTAGGGTGGCGTTTGCCTGTTTGTTTGCCCGTACCACCGAGTGTCACACTCTGATAGAGCACCACATTGTCGCCGATTTCGCTAGTTTCACCGATGACCGTCCCCATACCATGATCGATAAAAAACCCTGAACCAATGCGTGCGCCAGGATGTATTTCGATGCCAGTCACAAACCGCGACCATTGCGAAATGAGTCGCGGAAAAAACGGCACATGCCGACGCCACAAGGCGTGAGCGATGCGATGCATTAGGATGGCATGCAATCCCGGATACAACATGACTTCTGCCATGCTCCGAGCGGCCGGATCATTGCGGAAAATTGCTGCTATATCGGCACGGAGCATGCGGAATAGATTGCCCATACGTTAGCTGTCCGTGCTACTCGATGGTGCAGGTGTGGGAGATGCTGCAGGAGCAGCTGGCGGCGCAGGTGCGTCATTCGAAGCAGCAGGTGCTGGGGTGCTCGGCGCAGTCGTGCTACTCTCACCGCTCTCTTTTGGCGTACTACGGTAATCGTTGATGTGCCAGCCACCACCCTTAAAGACGATCCCAGCAGGTTGCAACACGCGACGCACCGCATTTTGACAGGCAGGACAGGTGCGTAGTGGTTCATCATGGAATGATTGGAACTTTTCAAATTGCACTTGACATGTGTCACACGCATAGACGTACGTCGGCATAACTCCCCTGACCTCTCCGCATGAGCATAAAAACACTTGGTGAATGCCTACGCATTCACGTTCCTTATTGTAATGCATTCACACACACGGGGCAACCACACTACAAAAACGCCACACGATGTGTTTCGTCTGCGACGCGCCGAATCACCACATCCGGCGTTTCGTGCCAGAGCGCACACGCCCGGAGTGCTTCTTTGATGGATTCATACATCTGTGGGTTGGGTGCCACCCACGGCTCAAAGTGCATACTAATTACTTCAAATACACCCGTGGCCCGATGCGCTTTGCAGTCAACCCGCCCCACCAGTTGATCACGATACAGAATCGGCAGTGTAAAGTAGCCGTAGATGCGTTTGGGTGCTGGGGTGTAGCATTCAATTTTATACGCAAAATCAAAGAGCATCTGGGCCCGCAAGCGATCCCACACCAGCGGGTCAAACGGCGACAACAACGTAGTATGTGTACATTGCGGTGGCGCATCAAGCCAGTCAAGATAGGGCGCATAAACGTATACGTTACCCGGCATTCCTTCTATCGCAATCGGGATGATTTCCCCCGCATCACGCAGCCGTGCCAAGTAGGCCAGTTTGGACTTGACTTCGACGGTGTACTTGCCACCAATCCGATAATAATCACCCACCCAGCGTTCGTGCACCACCCCCAATGCGCGCATCGTGTTGCGAATCTGGGTCATACGCACCTCGTCGAGACTTGGTGCATCTGCATCGTGCCAATCCGGGCGACACATGCGCGTCAGTCCATAGATGCGTTGGAAGCGTTCGCGGCGGATGACCATCAGTTCGCCGAGTGCAAAGAGTGCCTCGAGCACCTGTTTTTCATGTGACCAGTCCCACCATGTGCCCTGCTTTTTTTCGCCACGGGCGAAATCGCGCGCGCGCACCTGACCATACTGCTGCACGTGGGCTCGCACCACATCGGCAAGCGCATGATGGGTAGCGACGGTACGGGTCGCCCAACGCGCCAGATTGGCACGATCACGATCGGCGATGATGCGGCGTTGGGCGGGCCACCACGACCTCGGCATGAAGCAGGCTTCGTGCACCCACGCCTCAAAAATATCTCCCTGTTGCAGACAAGCATCAAGCCACTGCATGGGATATGCCCCGAGTCGGCTCCACAACACAAAATATGGGCTCCGGTTGACGACATTGATGGTGTCGATTTGCAAAATCGCCATGCGTTCGATGCATGCAGCGACGTCAACAGCTGCAGTAGCAGGGCGCGGTGCATCCAGTCCCTGGGCTGCGATCATGATACGACGAGCGCTGGCTTTCGTGATAGTGCGCATCTTTATTCTCTGTACAAAGCATACGGTAATGCGGTCATTATAACGGGAAATAGTCGCTTTCTTAGTGTAAACTCATGTCTCCTGCGTTATAATGTCGTTGAGTAGTATAGTCATTTGCATTGAGGATTTTCGCATGAGTCAGCAAAAACCACGCGGCCGCTCCGTACAATCAGCGACAGCCACGGGCGGAATGCGTACGTTCTATGTCATTTTTGGTGTTGTTGCGGTAGCAGTAGTCGCCGTACTGCTCTACTTGTCGCTCGGGAGCTCCAGTACCACAGCCACAGGCAACGGCCAGAACGGGACAGTGCCAGCCAAACGTGGTGCGGATATCCCCACCGGTCAAGCCGAGGATGGACGCTTTTACTTGGGGCAGGCCAATGCACCAGTCACGGTGATTATGTATGCTGACTATCAGTGCCCAGGATGTGGACACTACACGTCGAACTTCGAAGCGAACTTCGAGAAAGAATTCGTTGCCACCGGCAAAGTGCGCATGGTATTCCATGATTTCCCATTGTCGATGCACCCCAATGCGGTCAATGCAGCCGTGGCTGCCCGCTGTGCCGGCAATGTGAGCAGCGACGCCTACTGGCAAATGCACGACATGTTGTATGCGAATCAACGTCAGTGGTCATCAATCGCAAACAATGCGGTCAATGCACAATTCACCACCTATGCGGCGCAAATCGGCATCGACACCACGGCATTCACCAGTTGTCTTGCTGATGCTGCAGTCACCGATAAAGTGCTGGAATTCCAGCGCGCATCGAATGCACTCGGGTTGCCTGGCACACCATCGTTTGCGGTGAATGGCAAGGTTGTGGATGCCGCAAATGCCCAGTCAATCGACGATATCGACAAACTTGTGCGGGCTGCTGTCGCGGCAGCGCTGCCGTAAGTCATAGCGTGCGCTGCATGCAACATTGACACAGCATAGACGCGCAGACTATAATCAGCTGTTAGTAGCATTGTTTTGTATTGGATACGGTTGAGCGTCGGCCTAGCCGACACGGAGGCAAGCACATCGTGCGTAACCGCGAGATTGTACCGTTTTTGTTTATCCTGTTGATTACCGCGTTGTGTAGCTGGATTGCGTTTGCACCAGACAATACGTGGTTGGGTCGCGACGTCAGCGTCCGTCTCGGTCTCGACTTACAAGGTGGGACGCAAGTCCTCATGAAGGCAGATGGCGTTGTCGACAAAGACATCATGGCCACTGCCGCTACCGTCATCGAACGACGCGTAAATGGTCTAGGCGTCAGCGAAGCCATTGTTCAGTTGTCGGGCAACGATCGTATCATCGTCGAATTGCCTGGCGTCAAAGACCCTGAAAAGGCCATTGAAACACTCCGTGGCACAGGTCGTCTCGAGTTCATCGACACCAAAGGCAAGTTCCTCAACGAAGGCACTATCGTGCGGACTACGGGTAATCCTGACCCCAAAATCCCTGAAGCTGCCTTAGCTGCATCTCAGGCCGACCCCAACAATCCGGCACCCACCATCGATCCAGAAATTTATCAGAGCATCACCGATGGTCGCGACCTCGATACCCGCCAGGTCGCGTTGCGTGTCGCCACCGACAAAGTATCGTCACGACCAGCTGTGTCTTTTGCCTTCCTCGGCCAATCTGCCAGCGACTTAGCAACGTTTACTGCAGCCAACATCCAAAAGCCCATGTGTATCGTGCTCGATAATACCGTGGTCAGCTGCCCAGTTGTCCAGAGCGCATTGGTAGGCGGCAGCGGCGAAATCACGACCAATACCCGTGACGATGCCGAAAAAATCCTCAATCAGCTCAAATACGGTTCACTGCCCGTCAGCTTGACCATTGAGTCGAGCCGTACCGTGTCAGCAACACTCGGTGCAAATTCCGTGCAGGCGAGCATCGTCGCCGGACTCGTCGGGATGATTATCGTGGCATTGTTCATGATCATCTACTACCGCTTGCCGGGCTTGCTCGCAACCATCGCCCTCGTCATCTATGCCATCATTATTTTTGCCATCCACAAGCTTGTCCCCATCACACTGACGCTGTCCGGTATTGCCGGCTTCATCTTGTCGATTGGCTTGGCTGTCGATGCCAACGTGCTGATTTTCGCTCGCCTCAAAGAAGAACTGCGCAACAAGCGCTCGTTCTTGCGCGCCGTCGAAGCCGGCTTCGATGAAGCATGGCCTGCCATCCGCGACTCGAGTGCCTCAACACTCATTACAAGTGCCATTCTGTTCGTCTTTGGCAATAGCTTCGGGGTCAGCCTCATCAAAGGCTTTGCCTTGACGCTTGCACTCGGTATTCTCATGAATTTGTTCACCGCGGTTGTCGTCACCCGGACGTTTTTGCGTCTCGTAGTACGCAGCGAAGCCGCCCATGGCACATGGCTCTATGAAATTGGCAGTGACCCCGATGTTTCCGAACAGCCGGCGGCGTAAGCGTGGAATGAGAGTAGCAGTTCTATGAAAAACATCGTAGGTTTGCGATACGTTTGGTTTATTATTTCGCTGGTCATCATCATCCCAGGGGCAGTCTTCTTTGCCCTGTTCGGGTTGCGCACTGGCATTGACTTTGCTGGTGGCTCGCTGTGGGATTTACACTTTGTCAGCAAACAGACAAGTGACCTCAACACGGACAAAATTGCCAGCATCTTCAAGGAAAATGGCTTCGAAAGCGCACAGGTACAAATCAGTACCGTCAAAATCGACGGCAAAGAGATTGCCTCCGCAGTCGTGCGCACCAAAGAACTCAGTGCAACCAACCCCGAACAACAACAACGCGATGTCATTGACGCCCTCAGCAAAGAGTACGGCGAAGTACGCCGTGAATCATTGCAGAGCGTCGGCCCAACCGTCAGTAGCGAAGCAACGCGTAGCGCGGCAATTGCCGTACTCGGTGCCTGTGTTGCTATTTTGATTTACATGACACTGGCATTCAACAAAGCCCCCAATCCGTTCCGCTACGGAATGTGCGCACTGTTGGCCATGTTGCATGACGTCTTGGTCGTGCTGGGCGTGGCAGCCATCCTCGGCTACGCAATCGGCCTCGAAGTCGATGCCTACTTCCTGACGGCGCTGCTGACTGTGATTAGCTTCTCGGTCCACGATACCATCGTCGTCTTTGACCGCATCCGCGAAAACATGGCACACCGCCGGGCTGGCGAGTCATTCGATGATGTCGTCAATCACAGCATTGTCCAGACGTTGCCACGCTCAATCAACACACAGCTCACCAGCGTCTTCACGTTGTTAGCCTTGTTGCTGTTTGGTGGTGCCACCATCCAAAACCTCGTCATCGTGCTGTTGGTTGGTCTGTTGAGCGGGACGTATTCCTCCATCTTCAATGCGGCTCAGCTTCTCGTGGTCTGGGAACATCGCGAATGGCGCACATGGTTCCGCGGTCGTAACGCCGAAGCAGCCTAGTTTCATCACAACGATTCACACACGACAAAGAGGAGGAGCGTTGCTTCCTCCTCTTTGCATTTGCACAACAATACCAAGGAGTACATTATGTGGCAATGGTTGCGTGATACGTTCTCTCCATCCGCTGATACCCCACCCTCGGCCGAGCCGGTGGTGGTCATGATCTGCGAAGGCCAAGTCGAAGCATCCATGTATCTCGCACAACTCACCGATGCCGGCATTCCTGCCGCACTCATCGGTGCCGATAGCGCAGCTATGTTTGGCATGCAAACCGGTTTACTTGCGAGTGTCCGACTCGTCGTCCCTCCCGAATACGCTGATGCGGCCTTTGACCTCCTCGAAGCATCCGCTACTGATGAGGATGCACCTGATTCTGACGCGCTCGACGACACCGACAAGCCAGCATAGAAAGCACCTTCATGCTCATACTCGTCGAAGTCATCATCGGTGCCATTGTTGGATCACTACTCGGGTTACTCGGTGGTGGTGGTGCCGTCTTGATTGTGCCGAGTATGGTCTACATCCTCCATGTAGACGAGCATGTGGCGCTGGCCACCGCACTCGTGATTGTTGGTCTAAATGCACTTATTGGTGGCACACTCGCATGGCGTCAAGGGCGCACCCAACCCGCAACCGCATTCACATTCGGGGCTGCCGGCATGGTAACCGCCTATATCGGTGCCCGCATCTCCAAACTCATCCCCGGAGAATACCTGCTGGTTGCATTTAGTATTCTGTTGCTTATCATCGCCTATTTCATGTTTCGCCGTTCAGCAACGACCAGCAATCAACCTGCAACGCCACGGCCACTCTGGCACATTATCACCGTCGGTGCCGGCGTAGGACTGATTACGGGGACACTCGGCGTTGGGGGGGGATTTTTAATTGTGCCGGCGATGGTTTTGCTTGTTGGCATGCCAATGCGTCAGGCCGTCGGTACCTCGCTGATTGTGATTGCCATCAACAGCACGGCCAGTTTGCTTGGCCATCTCGATACCCCATTTGACTGGTACCTCATTGCCGCCCTGCTGGCCGGTGCCATCCCCAGTGTTGCGTTGAGTGGACGACTTGGTGCCTATGTACCTGCGGACAAGCTCCGTACTGCATTTGCCGTGTTTATCACGATTGTAGCAATCGCCATGCTCGCAGAAAACATTTACCTGCAACTCTCCGCATGACCACCCTACACAAAGGCTAAATTCGGATCAACAGCCACATCCAACCCAGCCTGCCACGGGCGGTAATACGCACATGCGGCAATCATCGCCGCGTTGTCGGTACACAGCGCAAACGCAGGAATATGCACGGGTACGGGTACGCGCTTGACGATCATTTCGCGCAAACGCGTGTTTGCGGCTACCCCACCCGCCAATACCACCGCCTTTGCACCATATTCCACCACAGCGTGCCGCGTTTTTTTGGTCAAAATATCGACAACCGATTCTTGGAAAAGATGAGCGAGCTCGCGTTGGCGCTGGTGTAGTGCGGGCGTCCCCACGCCCAAATCAGCAGTCGCGGCCTGCATTTGATGCAATACCGCGGTCTTGAGTCCACTAAACGAGAAGTCGTATGTGCCGTGCAACCATGCCCGTGGCAACCGCTCCGTCCCAGCCGGAGCCAGCGCCTGTTGCTGGATGGCTGGTCCCCCTGGGAATCCGAGGTTGAGTAAACGTGCCACCTTGTCGAATGCTTCCCCAGCCGCGTCATCCAATGTCCCGCCGAGGCGCACCGCCTGACCATGACCATTCAGGAGCACGAGCATGGTATGTCCACCGGACACAATCAACGCAATACACGGAAAGACGGGTGGCTGACCACTACTCAACCACGCCGCATAGATGTGTGCCTCCACATGATTCACTGCCAAGAACGGTAAACCACGCGCCCATGCCAGTGTTTTGGCCGTGTTGAGGCCCGTCAACAGCGCACCAGACAATCCCGGTCCGTATGTCGCCGCTATCGCATCAATGTCACTCCAGCCATGTGGAGTCTGCGCCACCGCCTCACGGATGACCTGTTCGATACTCAATATATGCTGACGCGATGCGACTTCAGGCACCACACCGCCATAGCGCCGGTGGATATCAATTTGCGAGGCCACCACGTTCGCAATGATGGTACGTCCATCACGCACCACTGCCGCAGCGGTTTCATCACATGATGTTTCGATGGCTAGAATTGTGCGGATATCTCGTGTCATGAAAAAATCAGTACCTCATCGTTGTCTCACATGTGCATCTAGTATACTATCGAATGGAACCAATCTTAGGGTGGTCCACGTCTACATATCAACACATACACGCGTACCGAGGGTCGTTGCATGCTCCGTCGTTTCATTCAATTCATCTGCATATGCGGCATCCTCTCAAGTGGTTGGGGTATGCCAACACCTGTGCGCGTGGCAGCGGCCACTCCGCTCGTCGACGAACAAACCATTCAACTCGTCGATGCATCTGCCACACCACAAGCATCAGATGTCCAGAGTCGCGATCTGGCTCCGGTCACGGCCCCACAACCATTCACCAGCATAATCATCAAATGGCACGTGGTCGGCAACCCACTCGATATCCGTGTGTTGCTCCGTACCAGTACCAACGGGATTTGGTCTGATTGGAACGAGCTCGCCGACAACGACGAATTCCGCAATCCAGACGATGATATCAATCTGCTAAGCAGTACTATGTGGAGTATGGATACCCCCCAAGACACCTGGCAACTGCGCATCGATGTCTCTGGCACATCAAGTTATATAAATTATGTCAAATCAATCACATTCAGCAATCACACCGATATCCCACGTCTCGTCATGCCGAGTGCTGGTCTTGCAGCACCCGATGGCACCCGCCCGCCAATTGTGACTCGCGCCATGTGGGGTGGGAGCACGGTCACACAATGGGATACACGCGGCGATGCCTGTGCAGCGACACCAGATAGTTGTCCGGCAGATGCCACGTGGATGCCAACGAATGCCGAAATCGCACGCCCAACACATATCGTCATCCACCATACCGCGACCCCCAACGACCCACTCGCCAGTGATTGGGCAGCACGTGTACGCTCGATATGGGGCTATCACGCCATTACACGCAACTGGGGCGATATCGGCTATCACTTCCTCATCGATCCCAACGGCGTCATCTACGAAGGGCGCTACAAGGGAGTACGTCCCGATGCGGGCACCGTCATCGATGGCGCACATGTGAGTGGCTACAACCGCTCGACCATCGGTATTTCCATGATGGGGACGTTTAGCGGTGTTGCACCAACTGCTGCCGCCCAAAATGCCCTCAAAAGCTTGACCGCCTGGCTGATGACTTCCTACGATATCACTCCTGACACAACCGCCTACTACGCCTACAAAAATGTCACACTCAATACGATTGTTGGTCACCGTGATATCGGGCAAACCACCTGCCCAGGCGATGTGCTCTATGGTCTGCTTCCTACGCTGCGATCGACACTGGCCGGCATCATCAATGCGGAGTGGATCGACAGTGTGCGTGCTACCGCGAGTACGATTTATGCCGGTGATAGTGCCGAGTTTACGGTGAAAATCCGCAACAACTACGGGAGTAGTAGCATCAGCGGCGCCGGATTTAGTTTTATCCAATCAGATACTGCCTATACCTACAAACAAGACGAATGTTGGGCCAAACGCGACGACGCCGGCGCCACCATGTTCGACAAGCCGCCCCAAACAACCGATGCCAATACGCGCTTCCGCATCATGGCCGGGATAGCCAACTGGGATAGTCAGTACGCGAACACGGCAGTCAAATGCCCTACTGCATCGACCATCAATCATCCCTGGCGCTGGAGTATCGGCACCACGCCCCTCGCTGCTGGTGAGACTCGTGATGTCATCGGCCGCGTGCAATTCGATACCGTTGGTCGCTACACCATTTACTTTGGCATGGTCAAAGACTGGGTCGGCTACCCCGACCAAACATGTGCGCCCACCAACAATACGGGTGTCTGCTATCTCAAACCACTCACGATAAATGTCGTTATTCGCCCGAGCGCTACGCCGACACTTGCCGACAACATTCGTACGCGCGTCAGCATGAGTACGGCCACAAGTCAGGCGTATCAGTCGACCCAACAAACGGCACAAGCTGTAGTACAAACGGCTCGCGCAAGCACCATGACTGCAGCACCTGCGGCGACTGCAAGTAGCATCGCAGACCGGCGCACGGCCACCGCCGAACGCGCCCTCGGCAGTGTGACACGCACCCATACAATCACACCTACCAGCATGCCATCAGCAACACGTATTGCAATTATGCAAACGGTGAGTAGCCTGCGCGAGGCAACAAATGTTGTCAATCGTAACCGGACAGAAACTACGGTGGCGCAGCGCAATGTCCAAGCCACAAATACGCGACTTCAACAAACAGCGATTGTGTTGACCCGGGTGAGCAATCTCACTGCCACCAAAACAACACGTGATAGCCTCATTGCCACACACAATGCGGCAACTGCAACCAAACAAGCCCAAGTCACGGTCGCCCGCGCCAATGCACTCACAGCCACTGCAGAACAACAAGCACGCCTCGCTACGCAAATTGCCGACCGCAAAACAGCGACCGCCGAAGCAACCCTACGCAGCGCGACTCGTACTGCTACAGCGACGATGACCGCCTCGGCAACATGGACACTCACATCAACACGTACAGCCACCGCATCACGCACACATACCGCAACCCGTACACCAACGTTTACCCGTACAGTGACACGTTCTACCACACCAAGCGCAACGGTCATCCCAATAATCGATCAGCGTACCGTTGTGTCACGGACACTCAGTGGCGATATCGCCCAGATACTCGTATCGCCAGACACAGTACTCGCCGTGAGCACGTACGACCCCGTCTTGTCGTGTATGCATCCAGTCACACTCGCACTGACGTGCACGCTCCCTCTCGATGGCAGCCGCGCATATCTCATGCAGTCTAATCTTCTTGATCCGAGTCAAGTCATTGTCGTAGGGCAACTGACATGGAACACACTCTTTGTACAACGCTTCGATGTGACATACTCACCACCTCGAGAAACTGCATATTGGACACTCGTCAGTAATGCATTGCCTCAAGCCATGGTTGTTAATGGCCGCTATATTTACCTGGCGTTGACGCAAACAATCCCGGGCACATCACGTACACAAACTGAACTCCTCTCGCTGTACAATGCGGATTCACGCATCTATGCGCTCAATCCACGATTGCCACTAGCTGGTCCAGTCACCAACCTCATCAATAGTGACACCAGCGAATACGGCATGGTGGTGACTGGACGTACCACTGCCAATACGGGATTTATTCAAACAATTCAGCTACGCAATGGGTTACTCAATGCGAGTGTTCCTCTGGTCATTAGCAAGCCCATTGTCCAAGTTATGGCAGAATCACAGGTTGTTAATCTCACTCCGATCAACATCATCTACGCAAATGACGGTACGAGTATTGCCCGCTATCAATACAACATCAGTACGCAATCGATTTCCCGCATCTCCATACAAAATTTAGCAGCTGCACATATTTCCCTCGTGTCAGCACCTACGCAACTGCTCGTTGTATCTGGAACTGCACCAGCACAAGTCGCGATATACAACAATATCGGCAATTCGATGCAATTACGTGGTAGTGCGACGCTTACATCTGCAACACCAGATGTGTTTATCGCGTCTAATACACATCTTTACTGGATAGAGGCAGCGACAATTTATGGTTCAGATTTGTTGCGCTAACTATACGCAGATCAGAATTTGGTGTATACTATATGTTGTCGTAATCTTTTTGGAACCATCTCGATGCATTGGACATCTATATAGCAGTGATATATCAGCATCGTATCATGGTAGGACACCCAATAGTACGTTAGTCTACATGCAGTACAACGGCGAAGGATTAGTTTCATGCGTGTAATTCACTTATATGTGGTAATGGCGTTATTAATTGGCACATTTATCATTGTTCAGTCAATGACTGCTTTAGCACAAAACGACACCGGGGTAACCGCCCCACAAGTGAATACCGCAACAGTCACACAGACTCCTGTATCACGAAGCACGGCGTGGCTCAGCGTCGTTCCCAACAAAACAACGTTCGTTGCTGGTGAAACAATGACGTTGCAGTTCACCGTGACCAACAAATATGATGATCCACTGAATTACTCAGCAGTGATTACACAGCCCGTCGCTATTACTGGTCCATCGTACACGCCCAGCGATGCCAATTACACGTACCAGCAGAATCAGTGTTGGTCAACGACTAGTGGTGGTGTGAGTTTCCCCAAAGTCACTGGCACGGTGCGTGTGATGGCCGGATTTATTGGTTGGGATGCCACAAATGCTAACAAAACAACAACATGTCCAGGAGTCACATCAACATTTGATCACCCATGGCGCTGGAGCATCGGTAGCACGCCACTTGCACCAGGTGCGAGTCGCGTAATTACAGGGTCGGTGGTACTCACTCAACCAGGTACATACACGTTGGTCACCGGGTTGGTCAAAGACTGGGTCGGGTACCTAGATGGTGCCTGTAATCCAAATGGTGATGCCAAAATCAATGTATGTGGCATTGACACCACAACAATCACTGTAGTGTCACCAACGGCATCACCAACACCAGTTGCAAGCAGCACGCGTACCCGAACGAACACCCGGACATCCACAAATACGCGCACCAACACGAGTACGCGTTCGGCGACATTTACGCGTACGCTTTCGCCGACCCGAACCATGACGGAAGTGTCATGGCAACAACGCATGGGGCGCTATCGCTTCAACGACAACCTCGGATTCAATGTCACCATTCGCAGTGCTATCGACCCAAACTACAACTTATCGTGTATTCTCACTACTGGCAACGCATCCACAAGCTGTCCTGAGACCATCAGCGGTGGTGTCGACGGCAATGCACTACGCTTTACGGGTGGGCAACGGCTTGTGCCGGTGCGCCAGTTCCTTTTGATTGGGAATGCAACCCTATCGTTCTGGGCCAAACCGACCGCTACCGGCAACGAGATGAACGCCTTTTCACTGCAGAGTGCTACGTCGTCGATTATCGTAGGGTTTGACAACACGAGTCGATTTTTCTGTAGTATGGGCGCATCACGCTTGACTGCCCCTGCCAGCATCAGCGATAGCAATTGGAATCATTACGCGTGTACCTTCGACAAAACCACGCGTCAACGCAATTTGTATATCAACAGCGAGCTCGTTGCAACAGACACAATGCCAAGTAGCATCAGTGGCCTCTTTTCAGCCACATTTGGGAGTAATCCGACACGCAACGGGGCATATTATTCCGGCGAAATCGACGAGTTTTCCTTGTATGGACTGTTTTTCAATATCAGTCAAATCGAAGACCTCTATCGCTATTTCATTACTGATCCGACACGCATCTCACCCACGCGTACAATGACGAGCACTTTTACACCGAGTAGCACGCCGTTTCCCACTGATTTCATGCGCACGAGCATGTCTGCACGCTTCCTCTTCAATGAAGCCGCCGGTGCTACTTCATTTGTGAATGCGAGTGCTGCCACAAATCCGGCTATCTGTCCTGCACCGATGATTTGTCCAACTGCCGGTGCCAGTGGAGTTCGTTTTAGTAATGCGGTGGAATTTGCAAGTGGTCAGTCACTCAAATTCAAAAATGCCCTGGCAATTACATCATCACAGCCGTTTGTGGCAAGCGGATGGATATATCCGACCGATTTTTCCACAGAGATGGTCTTTATTTCGGCACGCAATCCGGCTCAACCAAACAAATTGGTGATGGGTACTACCGTGAGTGGCGAAGTATTCTGTCGCTTTGGAATCAACGATATGACCAGCACCATCACCATTCCGCTCAACGAATGGACGCATGTCATCTGTAGCATTGGTACAGACAAAAAGGCCAATCTCTACATCAATGGAGCCCCCGCAGACAATGCAGTATTCACGGTCATTCCTACCGGTAATATGAACGTCTGGATGGGTATGGATGGTGTCAGCTCGATTGCATCGTTTATTGGACGTCTCGACGAAGTTGCATTCTTTCGTACCGCAATTACCTGGAATATGGCCGAAACCATTTATGACCAGTATGCAGCAGCAGATCGTCGCTCGCCGACACGGTCACGGACACCATCACCGACACTTACTCCGTCACGCACACGCACCTTCACATTGACGCGTACAGTCACACGCACACCAAGTATTACGCTGACAGCCACGGATATTCAGGCCGGTCAGTATCCGTATCCGATGCCACTCGGGACGTCGACGCGCACACGCACGAATGTACCCACAGCCACGATTACACGCTCGATTACCCCGTCACGCAGTGCGACATCGCTACCAATCTCGTACCCATACCCCAATCCATAGTCACAGCATTGGAAACGATGGTACAATGGATGCCGATGGTTTAAGTGTGAAGGATATGCAATGCAACGATTGTTAGTGACAGGTGGCGCAGGCTTTATTGGGAGCAACTTCGTCCACTACATGCTCGAACGCTACCCATACGACATTGTCGTCTACGATGCACTCACCTATGCTGGCCGGCGTGAAAATCTTGCAGCCGCTGTCAATAATCCCAAGTTCCACTTCGTCGAAGGCAACATTTGCAACCTCGACCAGGTCAAACAGACACTGACACAGTACAACATTGACACGATTGTCAATTTCGCGGCCGAAACACACGTCGATCGCTCGATTATGCAACCAGATGCAGTCATCCAAGCCAACGTCAATGGCACCTGGGCCCTCCTCGAAGCCGCGCGCGAACTCGGTCTGAAACGGTTTCATCAAATCAGCACCGACGAAGTGTATGGACAAATCGCTGAACCCAACCGCTCGAAAGAGTCAGACCCATTTGAGCCACGCAGCCCGTATTCAGCCAGCAAAGCCGGTGCCGAACACATCGTATATGCGTATCACATCACCTACGGCATGCATACGACAATTACTCGTGGCTCCAACAACATTGGGCCATTCCACTACCCTGAAAAGGCCGTCCCCCTCTTTACCACCAACGCCATGGATGATATCGCCATTCCGATTTATGGTGATGGTAAACAGATGCGCGACTATCAGTTTGTGACCGATCACTGCGAAGGTATTGACGTCGTCCTGCACAAAGGTGTGGCCGGCGAAGCCTACAATGTCGGCACGGGTGTCGAAACACGCAATATTGATATGGCCCACAAGATCCTCGATATTCTCGGCAAGCCACATTCACTCATCACCTATGTGAAAGACCGTGCTGGCCACGACCGACGCTATGCACTCGACACCTCCAAACTGCGCGCCCTCGGCTGGCAGAGCCGCCACACGTTCGATCAGGCACTCAGCAAAACTGTGCAGTGGTACATCGACAACCAGGCCTGGTGGCGCCCCATCAAAAGTGGCGAATATCGCGAGTATTACCACAAACAATATGTCAGCAGACAGTCCTGACAACGGCCCATATCGACTCGTAGCAACGCACTACGAATCATTGAGTGATACTGCGGCGCGAACGCTTGGCGATCGCGCCGCAGCCCTGTCATTGATTGCACGTGGTGGTGCCTGGATCAACCACGAACGGATTATGTTACCCAATGCCATGCTACTGCCTGGCATGCACGTCCAGCTCCATACGGTGCCTGCACATGCCCACCCCTGCCAACTCACCCATGCAGCAATCATCTACCGCGACAAATGGCTGATTGCCATCAACAAGCCTGCGGGTACCTATGTGGATGCCACACCGTGGGATGCCACCACCCATTTACGCACCGCACTCGCCGAAGTTCTCGCCCAAGAAGACTACTTTCCTCCACTCCATCCTGCGCATCGCCTCGACCGCGATACCACGGGGGTGTTGCTGTTTACCCATCATCCCCATGCCAATGCTAGCCTACAAAAGATGTTTGTACAACAACGGGCCCAGAAGTACTACCTATGTCATGTGCATGGACACCCCGATTGGGACGATTACACGAGCCTGAGCGGTCATGGCCGCAGTGACCGTGGCCGATTCCGTGTCTATCCACTCGCACAAGTCGGGCAACTCCTCCCAAATGGCGATACCATCAAACAGATGCATACCCAATTCCGCGTCTTGCGACGCAACGTAGATGGCACCAGCTACCTGCTCGCCATCCCGCACACTGGCCGTACCCACCAAATTCGCCTGCATGCACAGGAGTGTGGACTCCCGATTGTTGGCGACAAAAGTTATGGACACCACGACGATGGGATATCCGCTCATCGCCTGCACGCCTGGCAACTGCACATTCCGCACCCCATTCATGAGACGCCGTTGTGGATTCAAGCCCCACTGCCGGCATGGTTCCCGGCAGATTTGGCATTACCCGTGCAACAGGATACAATAGAGGGTATCGAATAATCGTGTGTACTATGCGGTGCACACCTGTATAGCGGTCACATGATCTGGACAATCGCTGATCTACATTTATCGTTTGCTACCCCCAAACCGATGGATATATTTGGGAGCCGCTGGCGCAATCACCCCGAACGGATTGCCCAGGCCTGGCGCCGCCTCGTCGCACCCGATGATGTGGTGCTGATTCCTGGTGACATTTCGTGGGCCATGCACCTCAACGATGCCCTCGTCGACTTGACCTGGATCGATCAACTCCCTGGTCGCAAATACTGTATCAAAGGCAATCACGATTACTGGTGGGACCGTGCAGCACCGATTCGTGCCCGCATGCCTACCTCTATTACCCTCGTCGAAGCCAATGCGTATGATGTCGGCGATGTGGTCGTGTGCGGGAGCCGCGGCTGGAGTGCCCCAGGCATGCCCGGATTCGATCCTGCAACAGACCAGCGCATCTATGCCCGCGAATTACTGCGCATGCAACGCGCCCTCGATGAAGCCACGGCAATCGCCAATGGGCGCCCAATCATCACAATGATCCACTTCCCGCCGTTCATCGATCGCCGCGCAACTGAATTCGTTACGCAATTCCACCGCGCCCAGATTACGACCTGCATCTACGGGCATCTCCACCGCCCCGATGACTGGGGGAATGCCACCCAAGGCGTGGTCGATGGCATTACCTACCAGCTTGCGGCATGCGATTACCTCGAATTTACCCCTGTGGCAGTTCGTGGGTTGCAAATCCCTCAATAATCAGCATTCAGAAATACTCTTGTCATCATTCATTTGCGTACTAATTTATGCTGTAATCTTTTTGTAATTTTCATGATAACAAAATGTTAATAACTTTATGTTGACCTGTATCAGGTTTGCAGTATCGATATGAGTCGAATAAAGCGGTATTTTTGATTAGCAAACACAGGGTAATTTTGGCATGGTGAATTATGACATATTGTAGCATTCTAATGCGAGGAGTACATTGTTGATATCGTGGTGAATATTGTGAACAATTTCTTATCATATTCACTACAAAAACCCTATCAATTCTCAGCAAATCTATGGTATAATACATTCATCAAATTGTAATCTTCTCAGATTCACCATAGAGGAGCACGGTATGGATGTAGGAGCGATACGCAACCGCAGCATTACTGACGAAATGCGCACGGCATACTTGGACTATGCCATGTCAGTAATTGTGTCACGTGCGTTACCAGACACCCGCGACGGTCTTAAACCGGTGCAAACCCGCATTTTGTATGGCATGTGGGAAATGGGGATGCGTGCCAATCAGCCTTACAAGAAGTGCGCCCGTATTGTCGGTGACGTACTTGGCAAGATGCACCCACACGGTGATAGTTCGGTATATGATGCGCTCGCACGCTTGGCACAGCCATGGAACATGCGCTACCCGTTGATTGATGGGCAGGGCAACTTTGGTAGCATCGACGGTGATCCGCCGGCAGCCATGCGTTATACCGAGGCACGGTTGTCGGCCATTGCAGAAGAGATGCTCTTTGATATCGATAAAAACACCGTCGACTTCCGCGATAACTTTGACGGTACCTTCCGCGAACCGACGGTATTGCCGGCACGCTTACCCAACTTATTGCTCAATGGTGCCAACGGCATTGCAGTGGGTATGGCGACCAATATTCCACCGCACAATTTGGGTGAAGTCACGCAGGCAATCGCACATCTCATCGATAATCCGGATGCCACGACCGAGGAACTGATTAAATTCATCCCCGGGCCAGACTTCCCCACGGGTGGGTTAATTCTGGGCAACGAAGGCATCAACGCCGCATACACCACAGGGCGTGGTCAGGTCACTATTCGCGCCAAAGCCCACGTCGAAGAAGGCACACGCAACAGTCACCAGATTATCGTGACGGAGTTGCCGTTCCAGGTCAACAAAGCACGTTTGCAAGAGCGTATTGCCGAGTTGGTCCGCGAGAAAAAAATCGAAGGCATCCGCGACATCCGCGACGAATCTGACCGTACGGGTATGCGCGTCGTCATCATGCTCAAGCAAGATGCCCAACCACGCAAAGTACTCAATGCGCTCTACAAGCACACCCAGATGCAGACGTCGTTTGGTATCAACATGCTTTCGCTCATCGAACATGGGCTCCAGCCGCGGCTAATGACGCTCAAGCGCATGTTGCAGGAATACATCGAACACCGCCGCGAAGTGATTCGTCGCCGGAGCGAATATGACCTCGACAAAGCACGAGCCCGTGCGCATATTTTGGAGGGATTGACCCGCGCCATCGACATCCTCGATGCGGTCATTCAGACCATTCGCGATTCACGCTCACGCGATACTGCCCGCAACAACTTGATGCGCGACTTTTCGTTCAGCGAAGCACAGGCCAACGCCATTCTGGACATGCAATTGGGGCGACTGGCAGCACTCGAACGCAAACGCCTCGAGGAAGAACTCAACGAAGTGCGCAAGACCATCCGCGAACTCGAAGAAATCCTCAACAACGCAGCCAAATTGAACGGTCTCATCAAAGCCGACCTCAAGTACTTGTCTGATAAATATGGTGATGCGCGCCGCACACAGATTGTCTACGGTGTGAACGGTGAAGTCAACGACGAGGACCTCATCCCCGACGAAAAACTGCTCATCACGCTGTCGAATCGCGGCTACATCAAGAGTCAATCACCAGACACCTTCCGCACGCAGAAACGTGGTGGCAAAGGCATCCGCGGGGCTGCGACTCGCGAAGAAGATGTGATGAGTCATATCTTGATGTGCAACACGATGCACGACTTGCTCTTTTTCACCAATAGTGGACGTGTCTACCGACTCAAGGCCCACGAAGTCCCCGATGCGAGTCGTACCGCCAAGGGGTTACCACTCGTCAACTTGATCGACTTACAACCCGAAGAGCGTGTCACGTCCGTGTTGTCGGTCCCCGACTACTCGCAGGCCAAATATCTGCTGATGGCAACGCGTCGTGGCAAAATCAAACGCAGCTTGCTCGAAGAATACAGCATGGTGCGTTCGAATGGTCTGATTGCCATCGGCCTCGAAGAAGGCGACGAACTCGGCTGGGTCACCACCACTATGGGCGACGAAGACATCATGCTCACCACACACAACGGTAAGTCGCTGCGCTTCAAACAGGAGAAAGTTCGCTCGATGGGACGACCTGCGAGTGGGGTACGTGGCATCAGTCTGCGTGAGGGCGATGTGGTCGTGAGCATGGATGTGGTCACCACAGCCGAAAAGGATACCGCACAGCTGGTCACCATCAGCCGCAGCGGCAAAGGCAAGCGCACTCCTGTCAAGCTGTATCGCGCCAAAGGTCGTGGGACCCAAGGCATGGCCACGATGAGCCTCGGCGATCAAGACAGCATTGCCACCGCCTGTGTCATCAGTGCCGACATGGTGCTCACGTTCATTACGAGCAACGGTATCGTCCTCAAAACACAGGCCAGCGATATTCGCGCCTGTGGGCGCAGCGCCCAAGGTGTCCGCGTATTGTCGCTCAACGACAACGATATCGTGGTCGCCATGGTAGCAGACGAGCCCGAGGACGAAGACCAGAAGCAGAAACGCATCCTCGATATCGGCGATATGGTCGGTGTCGATATGCTCGAAGACGACGACAGCGACGACGCCGGCGACGACGAGGCAGCTGGCGACGAATAACCCCGCCTCAGATACACACAAAAGCGGCGGTGCCAGTACTGGCACCGCCGCTCGTTTGTATCGTGTCCTAGCGGCCGAAGTTATATTGCTCGTTGGGCATCAACGGCTCGGTGACGGGCTCGACAAAGACATTTGACGCGACACTCGTCGCCGGCAAGTCAGCCATTTTGTAGCCGATACCGCGTACCGTCAAAATACGCATGGGGCGGGACGGCTCTTCTTCGATTTTCTCACGAAGCCGGCGCACACAGACGTCGACCAAATTGGTCTCGCCTACATAGTCGTAACCCCATACCTCTTGGAAGAGCGTTTCGCGATCAAAGACTTCCCCATAATTGGCAGCCAAGAAGTACAACAATTCGAATTCCATGGGGGTCAAGTTGACGTCGTTGCCAGCCAATGTGACACGGTGGCGTGGGGCATCGATTTCGATGTCACCGACACGCACAATCGTCGGCGCCTGGCGATTTTTCATGCCATCCACACGGCGCATAATGGCCTCGATACGGGCAATCACTTCGGCTGTTTTGAAGGGCTTGGTGATATAGTCATCACTGCCCAATTCAAATCCCTGCACAATGTCATCTGTACCATCACGTGCGGTCAACATGATAATCGGCACATCGGATTGCTCGCGGATGCGCTTGCATGCCTCAAAACCATCGACATATGGCATCATGACATCCAGCATGACAATGTCAAACGCACCATCGTTGAATGCTTTCAAGGCCTCTAAACCGTTTTTCACAACCACTACATCATAGCGTGGCCCACTCAGCGTTACCTGGATTAACGTTGCAATCGATGGATCATCATCAGCAAACAAAATCCGCCGTGGTGCTTGTTGGTCACCTCGCCCTGATACTCGTCGAGTTAGCTTCATTGTAGTACCACCTTTTGTAGTAACAAAAAACACCCAAAAAAGTGCGCGAACCGCGCGAAGTGCGATGCGACGCCACAATTCCGTGTTAAATATTACAGTGCGTCGTACGATATATCATCATTATACACAAAATCTACGATTTGTGAAGTAGGAAAAACAGCAGCGAGAGATTATCCGGTCAGATCGAGCGAATCCGCATCTGCAGACCGATAGATGAGCTGTGGTGGCTGGGTGCGATTGACCACATCTGCCGACACGATACAGCGTTCGAGGTTGGCATGCGATGGCGCATCATACATGATATCGATGAGGACTTGTTCGAGGATGCCGCGCAACGCACGGGCACCAGTCCCCGAACGGAGCGCCGCATCAGCGATGGCATCGATGGCGTCTTCGGTGAGTTCGAGGGTCACGTTATCCATGGCAAGCAGGCGTTGGTACTGTTTGACGACGGCGTTTTTGGGCTCGGTGAGGATGCGTTTCATGGCATCGCGATCGAGTGGTTGTAGGGGAGCAATCACCGGAATACGCCCAATAAATTCGGGGATAAAACCGAATTTGAGCAAATCATCGGGGATAACCTGTGCGAGCAACGTCGGCGCAGGCGTGCTCTCTGTGGGGGCTACCTGTGGCGACGCAAAGCCAAGTGAGCGCTTGGTGGCGACACGGTTGGCAATGATTTTGTCGATACCTTCAAAGGCCCCACCGCAGATGAACAGGACCTGCGATGTATCGAATGGAATGTACTCTTGTTGCGGGTGTTTGCGCCCGGGGACTGGTGGGACATGGGCGACAGAGCCTTCGAGGATTTTGAGCAAGGCTTGTTGCACACCCTCACCAGAAACATCACGCGTAATCGACGGATTATCCGATTTACGGCCAATTTTGTCGATTTCGTCGATGTACAGGATGCCCGTTTTGGCACGTTCGATATCGCCGTCGGCGGCCTGGATGAGGCGGAGCAAAATCGTTTCGACGTCTTCGCCGACATAGCCAGCCTCGGTGAGCGCCGTTGCATCAGCGATCGCAAAGGGTACATCGAGGGCTTTGGCGAGGGTCTGGGCCAGCAGTGTTTTGCCGCTCCCGGTGGGGCCAAGGAGCAAAATATTGCTTTTGCCGATTTCGACTTCGCCGAGTTGTTGATTGGCGCGGATCCGTTTGTAGTGGTTGTAGACGGCCACTGCCAACATCACTTTGGCACGATCCTGGCCGATAACATAGGCATCAAGGTTGGCACGGAGTTCGTGGGGCGTCAGCAGTGGGCGTTCGCTGAGGGGTTGCGCCTTGGTGGGCTGTGCACGCTGGCGCTCTTCGGCGATGACCTGGTTGCAAATTGCCACACATTCATCACAGATAAAAATGGGAGGTGGGCCCGCGATGAGCCGTTGGACTTCGTCTTGATTACGCCCACAAAATGAGCATTTGTACACACCACGGTTATTATTGGTCATCGCGTATGCCTTACCCCATGCTGCACTAGGCGTTGCGTTGCTGCAATGCGTCCCGTGTCAGAATTTCGTCAATAATACCGTAGGCCTTGGCTTGGATGGGATCCATGAACAAATCGCGATCAAAGTCATTGGCGATGCGGCCGATGGTTTGACCGGTATCTGCGGCCAAGAGTTCGCGGATGATTTGCTGTTCGCGCAGCAACTCGCGTGCCATGATTTCGACATCAGGGGCATAGCCACTTGCACCACCACCAGCGGGATGCATGTGAATGGTGGAGTTGGCCAAGCTGTAGCGCTTGCCTTTGGTACCGCCGGCAAGCAGGATGGTCGCCATACTACCCGTCATGCCGACACACACCGTAGCGACATCAGGGCGAATATTGCGCATCGTATCGTAGATTGCCAAGCCAGCAGTAATCGACCCGCCCGGGCTATTGATGTAGAACATGATATCCCGTTCGGGGTCTTCGTGTTCGAGGAAGAGGAGCTGTGCCACAACCAGATTGGCAATCTGGTCTTCGATGGGTGAGCTCATCATGATAATCCGCTCTTTGAGCAAGCGTGAGTAGATATCATAGGAACGCTCGCCGCGACTGGTGGATTCCACCACGGTTGGAACGAGCTGATCAAACTGCGGCATCATGGCCATGACATCAACGTGTGAACGCCAATTCATCTCCTACCTCCTCGATGTACACGGACTGTGGTGCTATTCAGCCTTCTTGCTGCTCTTCTTTTTGGGAGCATCAGCGACTGGGGCTTCGGCTTCGGCCTTCTTGCTGCTCTTCTTTTTGGGAGCATCAGCGGCTGGGGCTTCGGCTTCGGCCTTCTTGCTGCTCTTCTTTTTGGGAGCTGCGCCGCCGTCTTGGGTGGCGATTTCAATGATGCGCGCACGCATCTTTTTGTCGAGCACCGCATTGGCAACGGATGTCACCATTTCGTTGCGCAACAGGGCACGCATGGTTTCGGCTTGTTCGCCGGTATAATCACCGGCCATGGTGTCGATTTCGGCATCGATGTCTTCGTCATTGACGGTCAGACCTTCGGCGATGACGAACTCACGCATGACCAGGTTGCCTTTGAGACGTTCTTCGCCCTGGGGCAAGTATTGCTTGACCAAATCGGCACGATTCTGGCCCATTTGCTTATAGACGGCTTCGGCAGTAATGCCATAGCGGGCATATTCGGCTTCCTGGTTGCGCAGAATACGATCGGCTTCGATTTCGATTGAGGAATCGCCATAATCGAATACCGCCTGTGACACCAGATGCTCGATGAAGGCGTTGACCACGCGTGTTTCGGCATTGCTTGTGGCATTCTTGGCCAGGTCATCGCTGGTTTTGTGTTTGAAATCAGTGAACGAGCCTTCGAAGTTTTCAAGCGTGGGGATCTCGTCCCATTCGGGCAAGATGCGCTCTTGGATGCGACGAACGGTCACATCGAATACCACTGGCACGCCACGCAGTTTTTCGTCGGAGTAGTCGTCGGGCATCATCGAAGGAATTTGACGATTCTCACCGATTGACATGCCGACAATGCCTTCCATCAAGCCGGCGACCAAGCGCCCTGGCTCGAGGATGAGGTCGGAATTGGGGGCAGGTTGGCCCGGCTCGCGCCCGTTGATCGAAATACCATCGCGCAACGCGTCGACTTCAGCTGAGATTAAATCACCCTGCTGAGCGGGGCGCACGGCTTCGGGCTCGCGCAGGACGACGTGGCGCTCGCGCACATCATCGAGCGCGCGTTGCAATACGGCATCAGTCACTGCGGGAACGTCAAGGGCATGGCGGAAGCCACTATAATCACCGATTTGGGTAACCGGTTGGACAGGTACGCTGACAACAAACGTGAACGGCTCTACCACGAATTGCACATCGTCGAGGGATGCTTGGCCAATGGGCTCGATGCCTTCTTGGGTCAACGCCTGTGAAAAGCTGGCATTGATGATGCTTTCAGTGGCTTCTTCGACGAGGGCTGCACGGCCGTACAAACGCTCCAACATAGGACGTGGGACTTTACCGGGACGGAAGCCATGCACGCGGACCTTCTGGGAAAGGGTACGGGCGGCACGATCAAGCTCTTTTTCAACCGTGGCTGCATCAACCTCAACGGTTAATTTCATCAGACTGCGCGGCAAGCGCTCACTTGTAACCTTCACCGACATTACTCCGTGTCTGCTCAAAGTGCGCCACTACGAGGCGCAGCGAATTATGTATTTCTGACGCATTATATCATGAACTCGCGTGTGATGTCGGATGTGACCACCAAATGCGCTGTAATGCCTTGTCGCACGTGGCATACCCGTTGCTGCGACATCGATAAATCAATCAGAGTATAATGAAAGCATCGGAATCGGGGACAACAGCGAAAGCATGCCATGGAGATGACAAATTCAATCGTCAATCAGCTCAGATTGAGCGTCATCGACGAAGGTGCAGCCAAACGGTTCTGGTCACGCAGAAGTCTCGGTCAGTGGCAAAACATCGCCCAAAAAACCGAACAACATCACACCGTGTATCTCGACACACCAGCGCAGGGTTTGACCACGGCTGCGTGTGCCCTTGCGATCCATGCCATCAATCAAAGCAAGCAAACGATTGCGCTTGTTTCAACCCAAGCCGACGCTAGCGACGCACGTGACATATTCCCACTCACGTCAGGGACATGGCCGCAAGCCATCCTGACACAACTTGGCAAACTTCACATCGACGCACACATGCTCGTGCCGGTCATCCATGTCGTCTTTCGCCGGTACATCCGCAAAGTACAAGACGGCGACACGCACGAATTAGCCACACTCTGGCTCGACCATGGCATCGTACGCGCGGGGAATCACCATGCGTCGTTTTGTGATATTACCGTCATCAGCACGGTGCATACCACATCGATACAACTCGACGACATCACGACACATATTCAACAAGCAGTGCCGTGTATCACTACGCACACATCGCCGTTGCAACGCGGACTCCAGCTCCTGCAACACGACACTGTATTCTCCGATTACGACGATGCACTACGCCAGCACATCAGCATGCTCCAAGGGACACAACGATCCAGCGATGAATCGCTGTTCATCCCGATTGCTAAGCACGACGATCCCCACACGCGCATGATGGTCGCGTGTGCGCTGCAACTTTTGGCAGGGAAATCTCGCGACACCGAACCGTTTTGGTTGGCCCTCACTGAATCTGATCAACATCTAGTCGAGTCACTGATTGCGCAGATTGATGCACCACAATACGCCATCCATGGTGCTGCGCTACCACTCAACCATCTGCCATTTAGCGAAGGGTTGCGCCTGCAACTACGCCACTACTTTCGGCAGATGTTGCAGCGACGCACACACGTACTCGGCGACTTTGATGCCAACCATGTCCACCGGATGCGTGTGGTGCTCCGCAAAATCCGTGCCCTGCTAGAATGTGCCGATAACACCTATGACGATGAACTTCTAAGCCAGTACAAACGTGGATTCCGTCGTATGGCGCGCTTTTTGGGCGAGGTGCGCGATTGCGACGTGTTGGCAGACAACATTGCCCGAATCTGTGGCGAAGACCCAGTAAATGCGGAGATTGCGCGTACGTTGACACAGACGCGCACACAAGCACTCCGCGAATTAATCGAATTGTTTAATGGGGCCAAACACCACAAATTCATCAGCGAATTTGCATCGTTTGTCTGCACTCCTGATGCATCTCGCAAAGTAGATTCACCCTCTACGCGTGTGATGGATGTACTCGGGAATCGTATCGCAGAGCGTGCACTGGCGTTTCAAAAACCGCTCACCCTACCATTTGACCGCGTCAGCGAACACGAACTACATGACTGGCGTATTCGCGGCAAACAGTTACGCTATATCCTCGAGTGTTTCCCCGCAGTCATCATCCCAGCCACAGCACCGGCACTTGCCACACTCGATGCAATTCAACATACGCTCGGACTGATTCAGGATGTCGTGGTCACCTTTGAACTTCTCAACAAAATGAAAGTCCATACACTGGCAGACAGCAAAAAGATTATGAGCCAGCTCCGTCAAGAAGCCATCACCCATCGCCAAGCATTACCACAACTCTGGCAAGACTGTACGAGTAGTGCCTTTGATGATGCAATTATTGCGACCATCAAAGGCATAAAGTGAGTTAGGTATGATCCCACTCAAACTACGCATGAAAAACTTCATCAGCTATCGCGATGTGTCACCCGACTTCGACTTCACGGGTATCCATATTGCAGTGCTGAGTGGCGACAATGGTGCGGGGAAGTCGTCGTTCCTCGAAGCCATCCACTGGGCAATCTGGGGCGAAGCCCGACTGCGTGACGCACAAGTCATCCATATCGGTCAAACGCAGATGTATGTGGAATTTGAATTTGCCATCAATAACGCGTATTACCGCATCCATCGCTCGTTTAGTACGGCGGGGCATCAAGGGGGCAAACTCGAACTCTATCAGGCTAGCGATGCCACACGAAGTTCGTGGGCATCACTCACCAAAGGCACCAAAAGCGAGACTCAGCAATTCATCACCGAACAGGTCGTCGGGATGAGCTATGCCGTCTTTGCAAATTCGGCATACTTGCGCCAAGGTCAGGCCGATGCCTTCACCAAATTAACCCCAGCAGAACGCCGCGAAATCCTGGCCAAAATCCTCGAAATCGACGTCTACGAATCGTATCGCGAACGTGTCAAAACCCAACGTGTGGTGCTAGCCGCACAAGAAGCAGCCCTCAAAAATCAAATGCAGAGCGATGAAACGACTGCGGCGACGATTCCCGAACTCAAAAAACAACTCGCAGAGGCCGAAGCACGCCATGCTAATGCGCTGATTTTTATGCAATATGCAGAAACACAGCTTGCCATACAACAGACACGCATCGCACTCAGTACGGCTCAGCAACAACAGCAACAACACGAAGAGACCCACACCCAGCTCGTTGCGGATATTGCGCGCATCGACGAAACATTCGCACAACGTGCCGTCATCGAATCACAATACCAACGCCTCGTGACACTCGAACAGGAAGCCAAGCAACTGCGCACGCAACGCGACACCTACAACACCCTGTCGCAACAGCGTCTCGATGCCCAAACACACATCGACCGCCAAGCACAGGAACTCACACTCCAAATTGCGACACTCACCCAAACAATCCACATGCTGAGTGATAGTGCGACACAGCGTGCAGAGATCGACACACAACTCGCTGATATTGATGCGACACTCGCACAGAATGCCGATGGCACGACACTCCTCGACGAGATGAAACAACAGCAACAGACACTCCAATTTGATATCAACACGCATCAGTCTGCGCTGCAACGCATGAAGAGCATCCAGGATGAACGGGCACGTGTCCAGCAACGCGTCGACGAACTCACACGCACAATTGCCCCCATCACCGAACTCAATGAAAAAATCGCAGCAAGCGAACAGGCCCAAGTGCGCCAAACGACGCTCAATCAACAACGCACAACACAACAACAGGAATTGACCGCTACCGAAACACAACGCAATCTGGTCAGACAACGTGGCGTTGATATGCAAGAAAAAAAGAAACTCTTGACCATCAACGAACCATGTCCAACATGCCAAACGATGATGGATGAGGCACATTATTCGATGGCCGTTGCTGAGTTTGAAACAGAAATCACTCAGCTGAGACAGCAGTACACCACACTGAATACGACCTGCAAAGAACTATCAAACACGCTGACAAGCATCGATGCCGAAATCGCCGAGTGTGGCCAATTAGTCGCACAAATCGGCAAATTACGTGGCATGCTCGGAGTAATCGAGGCGGCACAAAAGGAATTGCAGATTGCAGAGGCACGCCTGACTACCCTCAACAGCGAATACGATACACTTGTGAGTGCAGATCACCATGCACAGCTGAGCAATACACAGCAACAACTCACTGCACTCAATACGCAATTCCAGGTTGCATTGACACGTCAAGGGCAATTTCAGGCACTCGCACAACAACAAACACAACTGCGCACGCAACGAGCCCGCCTCGACGAACAACTCGCACAGAAAGCGAACGCCGAAGCGCAGCTGGCCATGGCAGAACAAGAACTTGCCCAACAGCGCTTTGCGGCGGATACACGCGCATTGCTCAATGACATTGACACGCAACTCGCTACGTTGGCGTATGACCCACAGGCGGATCGTGTCATCCAACACCACATCGATGAATTGGCGGATGTACGCACACAATACAACGAATTAGCCGTGCTGACCGAACGCCGTGATGCATTGATACAACGGCGCGACGATACGCTACGGGCGCTACAGCAGCTCAGCGAAACAATTCAATCACTCGAACACGAACAGACGCAGTTACGCTCAAAAAGTACTGAACTCGAGCCACTCTTGAGTGGCCGTGACCTCAAACAACAGGCCCAACAACTCAAACAACACGCAGAAATCGAGATTCGTTCACGGCACGATCATGTGACACAACTTACCTTCAAACTGGCCACAGCCACAGAGGCGGATGTGCGCGTGAGTGCCCAACGCGAGCAACTCGCAACACTCGCTGTCGAGCAACAACGCCATGTATTCCTGGAAAAAGCGTTTTCGGGCAAAGGCATCCAGGCCATGATTATCCGCGAACACGCGGTACCTGCCCTCGAAGACGAAGCCAACCGCATCCTGGCACAAATGAGCGACAATCAGCTCAGTTTGCAGATTTCCACAAATGAGATGACCCAAGCAGGGGCACTGCGCGAAACGATTGAAATAAAAGTATCTGATGCGACGGGGACACGGGCCATCGAAGCCTTTAGCGGTGGTGAAGCATTTCGGATTAGCTTTGCACTACGCATCGCCCTCTCCAAAATCATGCATAAACGCGCTGGGCACCCACTCGAAACACTGATTATTGATGAGGGCTTTGGCACTCAAGATGCCAATGGCCGCGAACGCCTTGTAGAGGCGATTAATAGCATTAGCAACGAGTTCCGCACGATTTTGGTGATTACTCACATCCAAGAACTCCGCGATCTCTTCCCTGTGCAAATCGCCTTCCGCCGTAGCAATGGAACGAGTAGTTGGGAGATTATCGCGTAGATGACACTGCCACTCCCGTTATTTATTGAAATTCCCAATGGGACGTTTCTGATGGGGACACCCGTCGATGACCTCAGCACACTAGCGCAACAGTACGGTGGTACGCGTGAATCATACCGCGAAGAGTCCCCACAACATGCCGTGACTGTCGCTGCCTTTGCCATGGCCCAAATCCCTGTGACCGTCGCACTGTATGCTGCGTATGTTGCAAGTGGTGCAGTTGCACCTGCACAATGGGCTTCTCAGCATGCCACACCACAAGCCCCCGTCGTGAATATCACATGGCCCATGGCCAACGATTTTTGCAGCTGGCTATCACAACGCACCGGTGACATCTATCGCTTACCGACCGAAGCAGAATGGGAATATGCGGCACGTGGCACTGACGGCCGCCAATTCCCGTGGGGGAATACGTGGAATCCTGCAGTAGCGGCGGTACGTGACACCTGTACTCATTTGCCCGATTGCGGGAGCTTTCCTCATGGTGCGAGTCAATGGGGATGTCTCGACATGGCCGGCAGCGTCTGGGAATGGACCGCATCGCTCGATGCAGTCTATCCATATGCAGATGATGCCCGCAATGATCGCCACACGAATGGGCGACGTATTATCCGCGGCGGCTGTTATGTCAATCCACATGGATATGCACGGTGTGCGTGTCGTTTCCGTATGCATCCAGACATGACTAATCCGTTTTTGGGGTTCCGTTGCGTCAGACAGTCAACAAAAAACCCGTCTTTGTAGCAGACTACAAAGACGGGTCAACAGTAGGTACACTGCGCTAATGAGCATCGTTCTCAGATAAGTTCGTCGTCGGTGGCGTCGTAGGGACAGGCGGAGCGCTGGTCTCACTCGAAACCGGGCTGATGCGTTCCCCCGTCCACGGATCAAAGCGCCAGCCCGGATGCGGCTGTGTTGCAGCGCCGGTCTCTGTTTCTTCGGGCAACAGCGTAATCGCCACAAGATAGGCAATAGCAACAATCCCTGGGCTGAGTAACCCAAGAACGACAAACACACCACGCACAATGACACTATCGAGTGCAAAATAACGTGCCAAGCCACCACACACACCACTGATGAGGCGGTCGGTACGACTACGAACAATCCGTTGCGAAGTTGTCATGTTTTCCTCAATTCCACTACCGTATCACACACACTGCTATGACGCACATCATGTGGAGTTAGTTGCATTTATGCTGCGGGTATCTGCCGGGCAAGCTGCTCCATGCGCGAGACAAAAAGTTCGATGAAGCGCGGCGTATCAAATGCAGTCACCAACTGGGCATTCGCCGCTGGGCGGTGCATGCTTCGCCAGGTCGGCGGCCAGCGCGTGCTGTCAAATCCGGTAATATCCGTGTCACGTGGCGGATTAATGGTATCACCGACATAGCTAATCACCGACTTGCCCATGGTCAATTCGCTGGTATGTTCGACATCAATGCGCACCGCCTGGGTAGTGGCCAACTCGGGCATAAATGCGAGGGCAAGTGCCACCGGATCATTGATGGCACAGCCGGATACACCAAAACTTGCGTGATGAAACTCCATATAAAACTGTGTGGCCGCTGCAATAAACTGCGAGACAGGTGAATCAATGCGCAACAACCGATCGATGTGATGTTGAAAGAGCATCACATCAACAGTGATATCCCAGGGTACCAGGGTAATAGGCATGCCACTTGTCATCACGATATGGGCGGCATGAGGATCCACAAAAAAGTTGAATTCAGCCAAGGATGTCGTATTTCCATCAGCGCGCACCGCCCCCCCCATGATGATGACATTGCGTACGGCAGTGACAATCTGTGGTGCTTTACGAATAGCCATGGCGATATTGGTCAATGGGGCAACGGGGACGAGTGTCACTTCGCCAGGTTGTGCCATGATTTCGCGGATAATGAAGTCTACACCATGCTCGCTGGCGTGGTCTGCATGAGACGGCGGGAGGACGGCATAGCCAAGTCCGCTTGCACCATGCGTTTCGGCGGCAGTAAATGGCGGACGGAGCAGGGGATGGGCCACACCAGCTAGGGCAGGGATGTGCGCATGCCGCGCAAGTGCCAGCACATCGCGAGCGTTCTGCCATCCGGCAGCTAATGGGCAGTTACCGCCCGTCACACTCACACCGCGCAACGAAACTTCCGGCGACGCAACTGCCAACAAAATTGCCAACGCATCGTCAATACCAGGGTCGGTATCGAGAATTACCGGTCGCGCCATGCCATTACTCACTTTCGTTGGTATACAATTCGTGCTGTTCGATTATAGCATGTGGTAGAGTTGATTTTAGCGCATTGAAACGCATCATACCAAAACTCTTTGACATGTGAACTACAGTATGTCATAATGTCAGGTATTCTAGGATGCGAATGGGTGTGGCGTATCTCTTTCACCCTCGTCGATGTATGAGGAGCCTCTGATGCGCGCCTACCTTGATATCGAAACAACGCTCGATCAACGCATCAGTGTCATTGGCATTTATCGTGCAGACCAGGGGACGATACATCTGATCGATGGGGGTATCAATGATGTATCGCTGTACGATGCCTTAGCCGGCGTGCAAACACTCGTCACATTCAATGGCACAGGGTTCGACATCCCAGTAATTCGGCGGCGTTTACGTGTCAATTTGCTCGACAGCTACGCGCACAGTGATTTGATGTACGTCTGTCGCAAACGTGGTCTCAAGGGTGGTTTAAAACACGTTGAAACGATGGTTGGAATTACGCGAGCCACAAGTGGGTTGAGTGGATTTGATGCACCACGACTCTGGCAGCGGTACGAAGATAGTTATGATCAGTCGGCATTGGATTTGCTGTTGCATTATAATCAAGAGGACATCATCAATCTGAGTATCATCGAAGCTCATCTCGGTATTATTGAGCAGACTCCCGCTAATTTGGCAGTTCGCCGTGTGTTCGCATAAGTGACCAATCATATGACCATGCAACCTAAAATCCTCAATCAGCGCTACGAAATCGAATCCAAAATCGGCGATGGTGGAATGGCCTCGGTGTACCGGGGACGCGATTTGCGGCTCAACCGTGTCGTCGCCATCAAAATTTTGCACCCGCACCATGCGGGGGATTTGAATTTTTTGCAACGCTTTAGTCACGAAGCGATGGCGGCAGCCAATCTGCGCCACCCGGGTATTGTTGATATTTATGATGTCGGTCAAGAGGATCGCCAGCACTTCATTGTGATGGAGTATGTCGATGGCAGCGACCTCAAAAGCTTGATTTTGCGCTACAAGCAACTCCCCGTACAGCAGGTATTGCAGATCGCCGCAGCAATTGCTGACGGGCTGGATACCGCGCATCAGCTGGGCATGGTACACCGTGACGTCAAACCTCAGAACATCATGGTTTCTGCGGATGATACCGCCAAAATTACCGATTTCGGTATTGCCAAGAGTGGTCTCTCCACTGCACAAACCGAAACCGGGGTTACCTTTGGTACCGCCGACTATATATCGCCCGAACAGGCCCGTGGGCAGCCGGCCACCGCACAGTCAGACATCTATGCCCTAGGGGTGACCATCTACGAAGCCTTGACCGGGCAGTTACCGTTTGTGGGTGATAGTGCGGTAGCCGTGGCGCTGCAGCATGTCGGATCCAAGCCACCACCAATCCGGCGGCACAACCCCAACGTGTCTCAAAATCTCGAGGCATTGATTATGCGGGCACTTGCCAAAAACCCCAGCGATCGCCCGGCCACAGCCAAAGAGTTCGCACAGCTTCTCCGTGCACACGAAGAGACCGAAGTCCGCGACACATTGCCGCGCCCTATTCGCACCAACAATGGCAGTCGTTCGGCAACGTCGATTTCGTCACAGATGCGCCATATTCCCACCAAGCGCTCCACCATGACGTCACCATTGCCGTCACGGGCAGGGCGCGAATTTGGGGGATTTTTGTTGTTGTTGTTGCTGTTGACGTTGGCGCTCGGGGTATTTTATCTGTTTGCCATCGGATCATTTAATCAGTTCTTGACACCACCCAGCAACTCGGGGGTAAACAACTCCACGGAAGTGGCCCCGACACCAACAGCCATTATCGCAGTCGAACAAATTGCCGGCATCGTCCCCGATTTGCGCAATCTCGACGAACAAGCAGTGCAAAACCGCTTGGCATCCATGGGACTGACTGCAGTTACTGACGAAGCCAAGTACTCCAATGATGTACCCAAAGGCCTGGTGATTAGCCAGAACCCGGCACCAGGCGAGCCTGTGCCGAGTGATAACAGCGTGCACTACATCATCAGTTTGGGCAAAATCATGCCACGTGTGCCGATTCAAGTCATCGACCAAGATGCCAATGACGTGCGCAGTCAACTCGAAGAAATGGGGCTACGCGTCATTTTGGTGGAGCAGTACAGCACAGATGTGGCCACAAACCGAGTAATCAGCACCGATCCTGCACCAGGGAGCGACCTGCAAACGGGTGATACGGTGCGCGTCTACACCAGCCTCGGCGCTAATCGCCGCATTCCGAATGTCATTGGCATTGGCGAAGCCGACGCAATCAGACTCATCGAGTCGGTGGGAATTGTAGGCACCGTAGTCGAGTACAAAGGGTGCGATACACTCGGCACACTGTGTGACACCATCGGAGCAGGACAAGTCGCGTCGAGTACGCCTGAGGTAGGCACGTTGATTCCCGACGGTACAGCCATTACGTTGACCGTGCGTCAGCCCTAAACTCGCACTTTACAATTCTGCGAAAACACGTCACAATAGAATAATCAATATACCCATCCCCAGAGCCGTCATATATTCAAGGAGGATTAGATGACCGAGCAACTTGCCATCGCTGGTGGTGCCCCGATTCGGCCACAGGGCTACCCTGATTGGCCCATTTTTGATAGCCGCGACGAAGCACAACTCCTGGCCGTGCTGCGGAGTGGTCGCTGGGGCGGGTTCCCCGAGCCTGGCCCATACAATGCACAATTTTGCGAACAATTTGCGGCATTCCAAGGCAGCAAATACGGCATCCTCATGGTCAATGGCACCGTCACCATGGAAGTGGCACTCAAAGCCTTGGGCATTGGTTGGGGTGACGAAGTAATCGTCCCCGGATTGACGTTTGCGGCGACTGCCTATGCGCCCATGGCTGCTGGCGCACTCCCTGTTGTTGTCGACATTGATCAGCGGTCATGGGGTATTGATGCCGAAGCCGTCGAAGCCGCCATCACCCCGCGCACACGTGCCATTATTCCTGTCCATGCTGGTCAAATCGTGTGTGACATGGATGCACTCACCGCCATTGCACAGCGCCATGGACTGGCCATCATCGAGGATTGTGCACACAGTCCAGGCAAGATGTGGCGTGGGCGTGGAATTGGCAGTTTTGGGGCATTTGGTTCATTCAGCCATCAGAGTTCCAAAATTTTGACATCAGGCGAGGGTGGCTCACTGTTGACTGACGACGAAACGTTGGCACGCCGTGCCCACTCAATTATTGACTGTGGCCGCCCCAAAGACCCGCAAGGCCAGGAATACACGTTCGGCTGTAATTATCGACTCGGCGAATTACACGCGGCCCTCTTGGTGTCACAACTCGAAAAATTCCCGCAGCAAATGGAAGAGCGCGCCGAGAACGCGCGCTACTTCATGCAACGGCTAGCCGATGTGCCTGGTGTGCGCGCCCTGCACCTCGACGAACGCGTCACACGCCTTTCGTTTTATCGCTTCATCGTGGCGATGAATCCAGACGCATTCGCTGGTGTGCCCAATCGTGTCGTCTGCGAAGCACTCGATGCCGAAGGAATTGGCTGCTGGGTCGGATACGACCCAATGAGCCAGTATCCGCTCTTCCAGCCACAGCTATCACGGTTGCCCGTAGCCATCGAGTATGCGGACAAGTTGAATCCCAAGTCGTGGTCGTTGCCCGTCGCAGAACAAGCCGCACTCTTTGAACAAATCTACCTCGACGAAGCCATCTTCCGCGCAGGCAAACAAGGGGTCGACGACCTGATTGATGCCTTCTTGAAACTCCAGCGTAACCCGGATGCGTTGCGCAAGTTGGCACGCGAAATGAATGTCGCCGTCTAGTAGACCAGTTTGTGCATCAGCGCATTGAGTGTTTCTGCTGCGTCGCTACAGATACCGCAGTGGACGGGCGTCGTCGCAATGATGGTACTGCGCGGGGCGACCAGCCAGTGAAAGCGCTCGGCGATCGGTAATTGGGCAATTGGCCCATACGTGCTGTCCCCACGCGCGATGCCACTAAATGAAGCCAGATGGTCAGCAATACTACTCACATCACACTGCGCATCGAGCATGCGAATGCGTGCCTCGTCGCAGTGTGTTGGTGCGGCCAAAAAGCGCTGTGTCCGACAGTAGAGGACGATGCCGACATTAATTGTTTCGCCACGATCAAGACGTGGAATCACGCGAATGATGGCGTAATCAAATGAGTGTTGCGCGGGCACGCATCACCTCCGATACAAATGCACGCGGGGCTTGTAGGCGTTGCTCGAGATACAACTGCAGCGCAGCCCGTGCCTGCGCAGGCGCCTCCCAACGCCGCCCGAGTGGCCACCATGCAAGTGGCACCACGTCGAGCACTGCTGCAATCACCGCCGGTGTCAGGCGTTGCGTCATGCGGTCGTCGACACTGTCGATATCCGCGATACATGGCAAGAGGACATGATCACGGATCGCACTAAATGGTGATTGAATCCGCGATTCAAAGCCGTCCCATGCGTGCATGACATAGAGCGCTGCCCCGTGATCGATGATGTGCAGGGCACGATGCCACATAATCATGTTGGTATTGCGTGGTGTACGATCAATGTTGGTCATCAGGGCATCAAACCACACGATGGTCGTAGCCAATTCGCGATCGACTGCGGCCGTCATCCCCGCGTCAAACGGCAATGCACCGGGCAAAAAATCGCTGGCGAGATTGAGTCCGGCGCTAGCTTGCACCAGTGCTTGGATTTCGTCGTCGGGTTCGGATCGTACCAAGATGGGATCGATGTCCATAAAGACCAACTCGGGCACCGGCAACCCACAGATACGCGCTAGTTCGCCGACGACTAACTCGGCGACGAGCGCGCCACTCCCCTGACCAGCACCACGGAATTTGACGACGTACATGCCGTCGTCGTCGGCCTCGACCAGTCCAGGTAGTGACCCGCCCTCACGGAATGGCGTGATATACCGGGTCGCCGTCACAGTGCGCAACGTGAGTGACATTAGAAGACTCGCATAATCATCATGCCCACCACGGCCACAATGGTCAGGACGGTAATCAGGCGTACAATGCCTGTGATTACCTTCCAGACCAACCAAATTGCCAGCGCCCCAATGACGATGGCCGTCATCGACTGCATATCGAATTGCATGATGAACCCTTTCTGTATGACAATCTGATGTAAATATACTACACTGAACACGGATTCACACGTGAAAAGAAGTGCACCGGAAATATGACTGCACAACACCTCGCTGTGTTGCATCAAATGCACACAAGCCGTGCCCGCTTGCGCGAACTCGTGCAACAGCACACCACAAATCCGATTATTTATACAGGTTCCCCAGCGTGGCGTATCAGTGATGTCCTGATGCATGTGGCCTTTTGGGAAGTTGAAGGTACCAAATCACTGATGGCACATGCACAGCGCACCACATATGTCACCCCACAATTCAGTGACACACGTGTCGACGAGATTAATGCAATCGTCTACGCACAACTTGTCCAGCTGCCATTATCTGCTCAAATCGAATATGCCGATGCATGTCGCGAGGCATTTACGCGTGCACTATCAACACTTGATGAACGTGCACTTTCTACACCCATGATGTGCCCGTGGCAGCAACAGTCCGACATCACTGCATTTCTCCAAAATATGTACGACCACGAATACAATCATCTCAATGATGTGTTGGCGGTCCTAAAGGTATCAGCATGACTACCATCGAATTACGCCCGAGCGAGCTGGCAATTGTGACTATTGGGCGCTTTGCGTCGACCACGGCCTTTCGCATCATCTATCCACTCATCCCGTTTTTGAGTAATCGCTTCGAGATATCACTCCAACAAAGTGCTAGTTTGGTGGCGATTCAAACAGCAGCATCGCTGGTATCGCCGATTGGTGGGCGCCTCGCTGACCGATTCGGCGAACGGCGCATGATGCAGTACGCAGTACTCGCATTCATCGTGGGCTCGTTCTGTTGCGCGTTCGCACAAAGCTTTGTCTGGTTCTTTGCGGGGTATCTGTGCATCGGCTTGGCCACTGCGATTTATGTACCTGCTGGCCAATCATATTTGAGTGCACGGAGTGCATATGCAGGGCGTGCACGCGCCATCGGTTTTTTCGAGATGGTATGGGCCGTCTCGGCCATCATCGGAGTAGCACCGTTGATGTATTTGATTAACCTGCAACAAAGTAGCGACATTGCCTATCTGATTCTGGCATTCCTCGGGATTGCAAGTGCCTTCTTGTTGGGACGATTACCCGATAATCATCAACACCACCACAGCGAACCTGGCTCGTTTGGCACATTACTACGCCAACCCAGCCTATGGCTCCTGATGCTCTTTCCGTTTTTGGCATTTGGTGGCAACGATTTGTTCTTTGTGAGTCAAAGTACCTGGCTCAAAGATACACTCAACGCCGACGAAGCCATGATTGGTGGACTTTTTGTGTTGATCGGCATCGCAGAGTTGATTGGATCATCGGCCGTCGTGATGTTTGCCGACAAAATCGGCAAACGCCGATCAGTGGTGTATGGCTTTAGTTTGACGTGTCTGTGTCTGTTGGCCATGGCACTCTTCGGACATTCCTGGTGGAGTGTTGCTGTGCTCGTGTTTGTCTTTTACGCGGTAATCGAATACGCCATCGTCGCGAGTTTTCCATTGATGTCCGAAACAGTGCCCCATGCTCGTGGAACAGTGATGGCGCTGATGACTGCTGCAGTCGGTATCGGGCGCATTTTTTCGTCGTTGAGTAGTGAATGGGTCTATCTCCAGGGTGGCCTATTGGCAATCGCCATCGCCGCAAGTGCCACGTGTGTGATTGGACTCTTTGCACTGACCCGTTCGGTGCTCACGCCCAAACATTAGCCAGAGGAGGCCGTTATGTCGACCACGTTGCCGTACGTGGGAGTTGCATTGAAATCAGAGGCACTGGCCGATCATCTCAACTGGATTATGGCGACACAGCGCGACCTCGAAATCCAGGACCCGACCATCGCAGATTTCTTCGAAGGAGATTGGCGCACACAGGCCACACGCATCCGCCAGCAACTCGCCGGCTACTCGGGCAGGTTGGGCATCCACGGGCCATTTGCGGGTATCGACATTGCGTGCCGCGATCGCGACATCCAAGCCGTGGTGCAACGCCGACTCATCCAGGCACTTGACTTCGCCGAAGTCATCGGGGCAACCCACATGGTCGTACATAGTCCGTTTGTGAGTTTTGGGAGTGCACACAGCGCCATTCAACCCAAAACACTCGATCAGAGCATCCATGTGGCGCAGCACACCATGCACCCGGTGTTGCAACGGGCACACGCATGTGGGTGCACCATTGTCATCGAGACGATTCTCGATCAGAATCCGGTGCATCTCCGCGCATTTGTCACTGCATTTGCATCACCGCTGGTGCGCCACAGCATCGATGTGGGGCACGTGCGCATCACCCATGGGCGTGGCGGGGCGAGTATCACAGAGTGGATTCGCCAGAACGGGGATCTGCTTGCCCATGTCCATCTGCAAGACAACGATGGCAGCTTTGATGCGCATTGGGCGCCTGGGTATGGCGACATCAACTTCAGCGCAGTGTTTGCGGCGTTGGCGAACCATGCAGACAACCCGCGTATCCTGCTCGAACTCAATAATCCACGGCACGTCGTGCCAGGGTGGCAGCATCTGGTCAATCTGGGGGTGGCACGCTAACGAACGCAATACAACACCCCCTGCAACCTGTGTTGCAGGGGGTGTTGCCGTCGCACGCGGAATTTAGCCACGGAATTCTTCGCCGTCTTCGATGCGCATCATTGGGATGCCATCTTTGACGGGGTAGCGGTAACCACGAGCACGGTTGACAAGCCATTCGCGGCCTTCGCTGTCGGTCATGAGCTCGACCGGGGCTTTGTCCACTGGGTCGGCCAAAATTGCCAGGAAGTGGGGCGGGATGGTGCGTTTGGCTGGTGTCGCTGGTTTGTCGGTGCTACTTTCCTGGCGGGTTGCGCGAAAGACAACCACTGCGATACCGACGACCATTGCTAACCCAATCAGTTGGAACAAGCGTTTCATGAGGATTCTCCTTTATCATTCCATGATGTTATTGTAACGCCATCTTCGGCAAAGTGCACAGGCGTTTGGCTACGACGTAGGGTACGACCCTTGGGGATTGCTTCGGGTTCCCACAGGGTGGGGGCGGCATCGCGGCCACGCCACACCAAAAATTCGTGCGAAATGACACCCATGGCATCGTACTGCACGCACAAAAACGGACAGCGTTGTTGTTGGCGGCGACCTGTCATCAAATCGGTCACCACGTCGGTCCATGTGCCCACATTGACATAGGTCTGGCGTTCATTGATGACCACATATTGTGCCATATGCGTATGCCCACAGACAAACAACACGGTGTCCTGGTAGGGAGCAGTGTGTGCCACCTTGACCATTTCGCGCAGGACGGCGATATTGAATTCGCGCACTTCGCGGAGCAGTTGTTTGCGTGATTCACGTTCAATGTGCGCCATCAAGTATGGTGGCACCGTCTCGTCATCGCTATCTTGGCGCCGATTGACGACGCGGCGCAGACTGTCGATGGCCCGGCGCAGACGACGTTGGTTTTCGAGGTGGCGTACGGTCGTAGCTGACTGACGCACATCTTCGCTACGCCGATATGTGAGTGGCAGCAACATACTACGAACCGACATCATCACGCCACGGAGCACAAACGAAATAACCTGCATGTCGCGGAGATTCGAGACACTGAGGAGATGCCACAGAAACGCAGAACTTGGTTTGACGTTATCAATGAGTGGCGCCACCGGCAATGGAGAACGTTCAAGTGGATTAATCACGCTTTTGACGGCAAGTGTGCCACGCACCAATTCAAATGGATGACTGATGCCTTCAAATCGTACGAAACTGTTCCACGGTTCGAATTGATTGCCGTGTTCGATGTACAACCCATCACCAAAATAACGAATACAAAAGCGCACCCGTTCGTTATCTTCGCTGACGCCCAGACGCTGGCGTATCAACTCCTTGGCACTGTCGTAGTGAATTTCGAAGTCGTGATTGCCGACCATGAATGTCAGATAGTTGCCGTGGCCTCGGATAAAACGCGACAACGCATCAATGACTAACGGATGCGCATTCATGATTGTTTCGAGTCGACGCATAGCCGCCCGACTTGACCACTCGAAATCATTGACGTCAGGCAGAACCACCTGCAAAAACTCAAAGGTATCACCAGACAAAATCAGCTCAGTTGGTGGCCCCATGACGAAGGATTCTACAAATTCTGCGAAATCAGCATCTGCATGGAAATCATCCATGCGATCACCTGCACCCAGATGCAAATCGCTGACCACGATGCGGCGTATCCCCAGCGCCGTCGCATCACCGTTGAGCTCGTGCGTGGCATCGGCCGTAGGGCGCAAAACCACCGGACGCAGGCGTGTTAATACAAAGCGCAATGACAAGGCCATGGTCATGATTGCGCCGAGCCAACTCCACCACCGTCGCTGCATTATGCCTCCTTCGGCGTCTCTTTGGCCAACGCAATAAACGCAGCAATCAAGCCGTTATCTTTGTAGCCATCACGCTCAACACCACTACTCACATCCACTCCCCACGGGTGCACTTGTGCCACCGCAGATTGCACGTTCTGCGGGTTCAGCCCACCAGCCAACACGACACGGCGCTGTGCCGCGAGAGCGGCGGCAGCCTGCCAGTCGGCACGCACACCAGTGCCACCAAACGCCCCATTGACGGGTGCATCAACGAGCAGGGTGACACGATCATCGTTGTGTGCCAACCATTCGGCTTCGTCGTCACTCCCTGCTAGACGGACTGCCCGCCAAATCGGCATCTGGGGGAGATTGGCGCAAAGTGCGTATGGTTCGTTGCCGTGCAGTTGCACGATGTCGAGGCCACACTCACGCACCACCGTTGCAATCGCCTCAGCACTCGCATTCACAAATAATCCGACAACTGGGGTGGCATATCCCGCATCGCGTACGGTTTTGACAAGATGCTGAGCCTGGTCCACCGTCACCTGACGACGACTTGGCGCAAAGACGAGACCGAGGTAATCGGCGCCAGCCGCCGCCGCAACAACCATGTGCTCCGGCGACGAAATACCACAAATCTTGACCTTGGGCATAGCGTTACTCCGTAATTTTTTTGCGGCGCCGTGGCGTTGGTGACTTACCTTTCGCGGCGGGTGCCTCATCTGCAGGCGACGGAATCTGTGGTGCGACTGGTGCTGGTGCTGCCGCTACCGTACCTGACGGTGATGCAGGCTGTTTGGTTGCACTTTTACGCACTGGTACCGAGGTCGCCGCACGTGGTGTCTCTTTTGGATTCTGCTTGCGTGCCGGCTTGGCAGCTTCGGGCGCCGGTTTGGTACGCCGCGGTCTGGCCGCCGGTGTGCTCGTGGTAATGCCATCTAAGCCATCATCATGCACTGCTTTTGGTGCAGTATCAACGACTGGTGTCGGCTCAATTTCGGGGGTTGGTACCATGCGTGGCTCTTCGGGAGTTGGTGCGGTCACGACGACTGCCGCAGCCCCTCCTGCGACCCGATAACTGACACGATTACCACGACCAATACGTTGCAACTCACCCGAGTTGATGGCAATCTTGATGAGCGTGCGCAGTTCTTCGTTGGTACGTTGAATGCCATCATCACGTTTGCGTTTGTCACGGAGCATGTCGTGGATTTGCTGGAATGACAATGGGCGATCGCTGGCAGCAACCATGGTTTTGACAAGTGTGCGTTCTTCGTCGCTAAAGGGGGTTACCACAGTCGTATCGCCCGATGTCGAATCGCTGGACGACGTATCAGTTTCGAGTGCCTCATCAGCAGCGACAACTGCGGGTATGTGGACTGCAGGAATGCGCATGTCGACTGCGGCTGGCACCTCCTGTGCCTGTGGCGTGCTCAGCTCAACTGGGGGGCTCTCGCGATCACTTGACTCATTACGACGGCGGCGCCGGCGTGATTTGTTGCCCTCACTACGCGGTTGTTCTGCAGTCTCCACCGCAGGTGCCGCCAGCTCTGGCTCTTTGCGATCGGTCGTTTTGTCGCCCGTACCGGTAAGGCGCGAGAGTTGACGTGGATCCTCACCCGGCAAAAAGACCTCGTTGGCTGCGCCATCAGTTGATATGACAACCTTGCCGCGACGAGCAGCTTCTTTGATGAAGTCTTTGAATTTGTCGATGGGGCGGCCTTGGGCATCACGTACGCTCTGTACACGGAATTCTCCGTTGGAGAGTTCTTTCATGAGTAATTGCAACGAACCAATCCCTGCCATGTTGCGGGTCCGCGCCTCGAGGATAGCAGATGCAAGTAGCGCGTAGACGGCATCATCACTCGCTGGGGTCTCAGTGACCTTGCGTTCAGGTTTTGCCACAGGCGCAGCACGTTGTTCGCGCGGGCGCTCGTATTCATCGATGTCACTAAAGCGGCGACTCGGCGGTGTTGCTGCAGGTGTGGCAATGGTTTTACCCACCAAGTGCTCATAAAAAATGAACTCATCGGCACTCTGCGCAAGGTGCGACGACGCCGCACCACCAACGCCAATGATGACCACATCTTTGCCGTGCTGACGAATAGCGTGCACAAGTGGGATAAAGTCACGATCACCAGTGACAAGCACGAATGTCTTGAGTGCTGGCATGGTAAACAGCGTGCGCATGGCATCAATACACAAATTCATGTCAGCACTGTTTTTGATGGGGCGCCCTGTACGACCGGCATCTTTGTCGTAGTAGTAGGTGGGTACATACATTGGTTCGATGTTGTTGGCGTACAAGGCACTGGTGATGCGTGGGTAACGGTACCAGTCGGCATATGCACGCGCCAAAATACAACGACCAAAGTCGTTGCAACGCTCCATGATAATCTCAAAGTTGGGGTTAGCATCGAGTTTGTCGCGGACACCGACATAGACATTTTCAAAGTCGATAAATACCGCAACGTCGTTACGCGTTTGCTCTGACATACGTGAT
>CAZIKU010000010.1:0-46046 GCA_964539815.1 uncultured Klebsiella sp.
GTCAGGATTATACGGACGATCACCCTGTGGGCGAGCTGAGCGGTCAGGATTATACGGACGATCACCCTGTGGGCGTGGCGGGCGGTCACCCTGCGGGCGCGGCGCTCGAGGGCGATTTGCATCAGTGCCTTGCACCGGCTTCTGTGGTTCGTCACCATTGTTGGTATTGCCGCCATCATCGGCGGTAGCGAAAAAGAAGTGCGTGAACAAACCGTTTGTACGATATCCCATGTATTCCTCCAAAAAGGCATGTAGATGTAGTGTGTTCCACTTACATCGTTGATTCAATTGTCCGTGCAAAGGCGTTCAATGCTGCCTTGTCCTCTTCTCTGATTTGTGGCACCCGCAATGCAGATGCTAACACACCACGCTCAACAATATGCTGCCAACAGCCTGGTTGTCTGCAGACGTATGCACCGCGTCCATTTGCTTTGCCCGTTTCATCAACTGCAACGGTACCTGCACTGGTACGCACCACTCGCACTAATCCACGCTTGGGATTTGATTGTCTGCATACAATGCAGATGCGTTGTGGTATGTGCTTTTGCCGCACGTGCCGAATCCTTCGCTAGAGTATCTCGAAATCATCGTTGATTATCATATACGATGCAATCAAACGGTCGTTGGCGTACAGAAATAGTTTGGTAGGAGTGGCGCGAATTTGCAACACCTGACCCGTATATTCTGAGGCAACTGGACCATATTCAACATCGTTGTAGCTAATCATGCCTTTGTTTGACACAAGACGATCTTCGACTTTTGCGTTTGCAAGAGCAATTTCGAGCATCATACTCTCAGTGTCAGCCACATGCCGTGCATCACTCGCTTCGCGCATCTCGTCGAGGAGTGTACTCGAACTTTTGATGTCGATTTTCCATTTGGTGAGTTTGGCAGCGAGACGCACATTTTGTCCTTCCTTGCCGATTGCAAGTGAAAGTTGTTTGTCTGGTACAATCACCACTGCTTTGTCGCCTTCTTGGGGTTGTACCTCGACGACTTGTGCCGGTGAAAGCGCATTGGCAATGAATTCTTTGATGTCTGGTGACCACTGCACTACATCGATTTTCTCGCCGTTGAGTTCGTTGACGATGTTTTGAATGCGCGTGCCGCGTACCCCAACACATGCGCCGACGGGGTCGATTCCTTCTTGACGGGCACTGACGGCACATTTGGTTCGGATGCCTGGTTCGCGTGCGATATTTTTGATTTCGACTGTGCCACCTAGGATTTCTGGGACTTCCATCTCAAAGATACGCCGCACCAATTCTGTATCAGTTCGTGATACGACGAGTCGCGGCCCGCGATCGCGTTCATCTTTGCCGATTTTCTGCAGAATCACTTTGATGCGTGTGCCGATGCGATAATTATCCGAATTCACTTGCTGCTCGCGTGGCAGAATTGCTTCAGCTTTGCCCAAATCAATGATGATATTCCCATTGACATTCCGCTGAATGACGCCGACCATCAACTCGCCTTTACGTTCATTGAATTCGCTGTAGACATTATCACGTTCGACATCACGAATACCTTGCAAAATGACTTGCTTGGCGGTTTGTGCAGCAATACGCCCAAAATCCCGCGGTGTGGTCTCGGCGATGACTTTGTCGAGTACGTCAACATTGGGATCAATTTTACGGGCATCCTCCAACGTGATTTCGAACCGTGGGTCTTCGACCTCGTCGACAACCAGCAATTCGGAATAGACGTGGGGCTCGCCCTTGGTGGGGTCTATCTTCACAGAAATTTCGATTGCCGGTGGTCGTTCACCCAGTGAACGACGGTATGCGGCCACAAGTGCTTTTTCGACTTGTTCAATAATTCGTTCACGCGGAATTCCGCGTTCGGTTGCAATAGCTGAAATTGCTGCAAAAAATTCTGTTCGCATTTGTCACCCTCATCACATCGATTTAGGAATAAGAAAAGTGGGGGATACCCACTTTCGACGAATAAACCTATCGTTGGCAGAACGTGCGAATTGCTCCGCACATTCTGCTATAGTATACCATAGAAGACAGTAAAATGTCGTCGCGTGTTCGTATTGTATTCATGAGAACTCCCTTAGTAATGAAATTTCTCGCGGTTGATGCAGGATTACATTGTGGCTATGCCATGTTCGACCTTATCACGATGGAGTTGCTGTGGTATCGTTCGCATAATTACGGCATGCAGACACGTTTGCGTCGTGGTGTCTCAACGCTTATTGCTCAAGAAATACCCATTGCTGCAGTCGTGATCGAAGGTGGTGGTGCAATTGCGGAGCCATGGCTCAAAACTGCGCACTTTCACCATATCCCTATTTTTCAGATTCATGCGGCACAATGGCGAGTAGATTTGCTCCACGCGCGTGAGCAACGTAGCGGCACACAAGCGAAAAAGGCTGCACAACAATATGCACAAACACGGATGACCAATGCCAAAACGGGATATCATTATAATCAGGTTCGCCATGATGCCGCAGAGGCGATTCTCATTGGCGAATGGGCACTGCAGTATCATGAGCAGGTTGGGATGATTCGCCGACAACATATTGCTGACAAGGAATCGCTATGAACGACGCCCGTGCAGAACTGAAAGCATTAGTTCGCCGCGAGATTGAACAAAATGTCGCGACATTGTATGGCATCAGCGACTGGATGTATCTCAACCCAGAATTGGGCCTGCAAGAACATCAGGCTGCCAGCAAATTAGTCGATGTGCTCCAAGAATATGGAGCCAAGGTTGATCACGGCATTGCTGGTATGCCAACTGCATTTGTTGCGGATTTGCCGGCGAGTCGCCCCGGCGCCAAAGTTGGCATCATTGCAGAGTATGACGCACTGCCCGAAGTCGGGCATGGCTGTGGGCACAATATTATTGCGACTGCAGCACTTGGCGCTGCGATGGGGCTTGCGCGAATTAGTAGCCAGCTTCCAGGGCAAATTGTGGTGTTGGGTACTCCCGCTGAAGAATCAGCAGTGCCAAATGCAGGTGGGAAAATCCACATGATTCGCAGTGGTTTTTTTGATAACCTCGATGCAGCCATTATGATTCATCCGTTGACCGAGGACCGCCTAGACTATGACTCATCGCTTGTGGCCAAAGGGCTTGAATTGTCGTTCCACGGTAAATCGGCCCATGCTGCGGCAAATCCACATGATGGTGTCAATGCACTTGATGCATTAATTGTGATGTTTTCGAGTGTTGGGTTACTCCGTCAACAGATTCGCACTGATGCACGCATCCATGGAATTATCACCCACGGCGGAACCGCACCAAACGTGATTCCAAGTTATACGGCGGCACGATTTCGTATTCGTGCAGCTGATATCGACTATGCAAATGACTTATTTGCCCGTGTAATCGCATGTGCAGAAGCTGGGGCTACTGCTACTGGATGTCGCTTGGAATGGCACGAATACATGCCGGCATATTTGAATATGGTACCAAATCGTGCCATCGGCAATGTATTTGCCAATAACCTCGAACTTATTGGTCGTGATGTGCGTAAACCGGAATCGCGCAGTGGTGCAGGCTCTACTGATCTCGGTAACGTGAGTCATCATGTGCCTGCGATATGTGCCTATCTAGAAATTTGTGACACTAGTGCAAGTTGGCATTCCAAAGCGGTTGCTGATGCTACAGTGACGGCCAAAGGACATAAAGCGATTGTTGATGGTGCACTGGCAATGGCGTTCACCGCGCTTGATTTGCTCTGTGATGAGACAACACTCCAAGCGGCACGCCAGGAATTTGATGCTGCGCCACGCTTCACAGGAGACGTATGATGACCGATATACGTTTTGCAAGTGCACATGCGCAACGTCAACTCATCAATACACGTGCGATTTCGGCGCGTGAATTACTCGACATCCATCTCGCACAAATTGCGCGCGTTAATCCACAAGTCAATGCAATCATCACACTCGACGGAGATGGTGCTCGTGCTCATGCAGGTCATATTGATGCACTTCTAGCACGTGGCGTTGATCTCGGTATTTTGGCTGGACTTCCAATTGCACACAAAGATTTAACGCCAGCACAGGGACTTCGATTTACGAGTGGCTCACCTATTTTTGCTGATCGCATTGCTGAGGAAGATTCTCATATCGTTCGCAAGATGAAGCGTGCTGGGTGTATAACAATCGGTAAAACGAATGTTCCCGAATTCGGTGCGGGTTCACAAACGTTTAATCCCGTCTTTGGCGCCACGCTGAATCCCCATGATATACAAAAGACCTGCGGTGGAAGCAGTGGTGGTGCGGCGGTGGCGCTGGCGTGTGGCATGGTGCCGTTGGCAGATGGAAGTGATATGGGGGGATCGCTCCGTAATCCCGCAGCGTTTTGTGGTGTGGTAGGATTCCGCCCATCACCTGGTGTTGTAGCCAATATGGATGATTGGTCGCCTCTTTCAACCGAAGGGCCAATGGCACGCTCAATCCAAGATGTGGCTCTCTTGTTGGCGGCACTGGCTGGATACGAACCTGCTGCACATCTGTCAGTGCCCATGGATACGCAGGCACTGGTCGATATCGCAGCTACTTCCCTACGTGGCAAACGCATTGCCTGGGCACCAACATGGGGAGGATTGCCGGTTGCGACTGACGTTGCATCGGTCTTTGATGCACAACGAGCATTATTCGAATCACTCGGTGCTATTGTCGAAGAAGCCCATCCCGATTTCACCGGTGCTGACGACGCGTTCCAGACATTGCGGGCACTTGCCTTTGCCACGGGTCGGGCACCACTCCTCGACACACACCGCCATTTACTCAAAGATACGGTGATTTGGAATACGGAATTAGGTTTGCGCCTGAGCGGTGCCCAAATTGCCCAAGCACAACGCCTGCATGCGCAAATCGTTGCCAACATGCGCACTTTTATGCACCGCTACGATCTCGTGGTTGGACCGACGACACAGGTGACTGCATTCGATGTAACACGACCATATATTGACGAAATAAATGGACAACGCCTCGAAACGTATATCGACTGGATGAAATCATGTTGGTACATTACGCTGACAACTAATCCAGCACTTTCGATTCCGTGCGGCCGTACGGCGGCAGGCATGCCCGTTGGAATGCAAATCGTCGGTCGTTTGCATGATGATATCAATCTGCTACGCATGGCAATGAGCGTTGAATCTGCGATTGACCAACAACAATTTATTCCAGCAATGGCGAAATAGGAGCATTTCATGCAATTTGTGTGGCTTGGTCATGCGACTGTGTATATGAAAAATACGCAAGGGACGCGTATTTTGATTGATGCATGGGTAGATACAAATCCTGCTTGTCCTGCGGCACTCGCGCAGCAGGTGCGTCAGTGGGGAGTGGATATCATTGTACTGACGCATGGTCACATGGATCACTGTGCGGATGTAGCTGTGATGCAGCGCGATACAGGCGCAGTCGTCTGTTGTCAATACGATGCACAGGAATGGCTGACATATCAAAATATCCCTGCCGATTCGATCCGTGCATTCAACAAAGGTGGAACGGTGCACCTCAAGGATGTACGTATTACCATGACCCATGCGCAACATAGCAGTAGTTGGCCGACGGCCGCTGGCAATCGCGTGTTAGGCAGTGAGGCGGGATATGTCTTCCGCATGGATAGCGACGAGACCGTGTATGCATCGGGTGATACGAATGTGATGGCTGATATGGCGGTTATTGCCGAGTTGTATCAGCCAAGCGTCTCCATCTTGCCTATTGGTGATATGTATACGATGGGGCCATACGAAGCAGCATACGCATGTAAATTACTCAACACGCACGCTGTATTACCAATCCATTATGCAACATTTGCAGGATTGACTGGGACACCAACGATGCTTCGCAACGAGTTGCACGCACGTGGTCTTGCGACCACTGTGCTTGCTCCACAAGTAGGCGAATTTGTTACATGGAGAAAATCGTGAAGATAATCCTGCCAAATCAAGTCGCGCACTATGTCGAAGACCGTATTCGTGCCAAATATCCGCATAGTCAGATTGTACAGACTGATCCGGATGGTAATCCCCTCGGTGATGTCTCTGATGCCACGATACTCGTGCGATGGTGGTATGGCCAAGCAGAATTTATGAAACTTGTGCGTGCGGCACCGCAGTTGCGTTGGGTCTACACGCCAAGCGCGGGAATCGAATACATGGATTTGCAGTATATGCGCGACAACGGTATCGTGCTGACAAATGCTGCCGGAGTGCACGCTATTCCAATTGCTGAGTTCATCATGATGTTTGTGCTTAATCATGCCAAGCGAGCACCCAAGCTAACGAATTTTGCTCGTGATGCCTGGGAAGAAGTCGAACGCATCAAACTCGACGAACTTTATGCAAAAACGATGGCCATTATCGGACTTGGCGGAATCGGCCAAGAGACAGCCAAACGTGCAAAAGCGTTCGGTATGCGGGTGGTTGGCAGTCGGCGTCGGCCACAGGTTACTTCGTTTGTCGATGAAGTCGTTGCTGACGATGCATGGCAAACACTTTTACCAGATGCAGACTACGTCGTTCTTTCTACACCACTCACTGATCTCACCCGTGGCATGGTTGATGCACGGGCCTTTGCGCTGATGAAGCCGACGGCGTATCTGATTAATGTCGCTCGTGGAAATGTCATCAACACTGATGACTTGATAACTGCATTGCGTACTAATCAAATTGCGGGTGCAGGGTTGGATGTCCAACCCGAAGAACCATTACCGGTCAATCATCCGTTGTGGGATGCTCCAAATGCATGGATTACACCGCATGTGTCGTCATCTTCACCGAAATCACGTGCACGATTAATGGAACTATTTGCTGAAAATTTGGACCGCTTCGTGCAGCAACAACCGTTGCATAGTGTTGTAAATTACCACGAAGGATATTAGTGTGTTTATCGGTGTCGATATTGGTGGCTCAAAAACTGAAGCAGTGCTTGTCGATACATCGGCGCACGTTGTAGCCCATGTACATGCTGGTCCAGGCAATTGGGAAGGCATTGGACTAGATGCTGCTGCACATCTCTACAACGATGTAATAAACCAGCTCTTGCAGCAGAGTGGTAGAGCGCCAAGCGACATTACCGCGCATGGTTGGGGTATTGCTGGGCTTGACTGGCCGTCCGATGATGGACGGTTGCGCCCGATTCTATCATCACTCCTTCCACATGCGCCATTTCAAATGGTGAACGATGCATTTTTGCCGTTGCGCGCTGGGTCACGATTCCCTTATGGTATTGGTGTAATTGCCGGTACAGGGAGCACGGTCGTAGGGATTGGCACAGATGGTGCGCAATTCCGTACGTTTGGGCTTGGGAGTATGTGGGGGGATTTTGATGGGGCAAGGGGAATTGCGTATGCCGCATGCCAACACTTGGCCAACGCATACTACAATCAGGTGCCCCCATCGTTGTTGGCGTCGTACTTGGCAGAATGGTCAGGCTACAAGACGTTACCAGCACTCGCTGAAGCGGTATCACGCGATGAATTTGACAAAAACTTAGCGACATTTGCGCCCTTTGTGATGCAAGCTGCAACTGCAGGTGACGCAATTGCTGTCCACGTCATACAACAGGCGGCCGAATTGTTGGCAAGTAATGCGACAAGTGTGGCGCGACAAATCAATTTATTGTCTGTTGATTTTGATGTGGTCTTGGCTGGTGGCGTGGCAACTGGGGCAACTGCCATGTTTTATGATGTATTTACATCAACTGTGCGGCAACATGCTGCGTACGCACACATAAAAATGCTCCAATGCCGACCTGTTGTTGGTGCCGTGTTACTTGCGTATGATCTCGTCGATAATGCGCATGTGCAATCGTTTCATGCATCACTTCTAGCCAAGGAACTGTCGTGAATACCTTTGTGAATAGACTATTGACTCTGCTTGTTTTGCTGAGCTGCGTGGCGTGTGCATCAACCCCAGTGACATCGCCACCTGTCACACCAATCCCGAGTCGTGCGCCTGTCACCAAGACGCCCATTCCTGCCACAGTCAAACCAGATGCAACCTTTACACCAGTGGTAGTACAACCTCAAGGTCCACTTGTGATCCGCGTAATTGCTGATAGTAGTAACTCTATCCAACCACTAGTAGACATAATAACCAATACCGCGAAACTCCAGAATACCGCTGTGACTGTCGACCCACGCAGCCCTGATGGGACGTATGCAATCGCTGCGATACCAGACTTTGACACATCCGTCGATATGTGGATTGGTACGGAATACGATGTCCAACAACTCATTCGCTTGGGGGTCGTCGCTGAAAAAAGCATCTCTATCGCTGTGCCGCATTATGACTATGTTGATTTGGCGGTGACAAAAAACAACACATATGCCGTCATGCCAATTGCACTGCGCAACTATTTAGTTGGGATTGGTAATAGCGAATTCATGGATATGTTGCCGGGCACCACTGCGGAATTGATGGGCATGTCGAGTATGATACGCGGTAAGGTGCGTTACAAAATGGCCTATCCATGGCCAGACGGGCGATTGTTCTCGATGATGCTTGATCAACTAGGTGCGAGTGAGGTCCTCACACAAACAAATTCAACAATTCCTGCCGATATTTTGGCGCCGGCATTGAAATCAATGGTGGACATGCGTGCCCTCGGTCCACAACAGGCTACTACATACGTAGAGGCGACGAGTAATTTTATCAACTGGTTCGTGCCATATACAATTGATGGTGATGCAGCAGTGCGTCGTTACGAAAAATACCAGGAAAACCTTCCGCTTGTGTTTGCATTGCCACCTCTGTCAAGTGTGACAGGGAGACGAATGATGCCTGCAGTTGATGTAGTCTATGCCATTATTCCCCAATCAGTGACTGGCACACGCAGGGCACAAGTTGAGGCGTTGGCTCGTGCGTTGCAACAACCTGACGTACAAGCGGCATTGTTTACGCAGTTGCGTTGGCTGCCAATAAATCGAAGTTTGATTGAGTCGGCAACGCTTGCTAATGACCCGTTGTTTGTTGTATTACAACCTATTTTGCCCGATCTGAGTACACAATACTATGATGACGTGGTAATCTGCAGGTGGGATGCGTATGAACAAATACTGCCATTGGTTTTGCTCGAAGAAATTCCAGTCCAAGCAGGTGTCGAAGCAATAAACAATGCGTTGCAACAATGTATCACGAAACCGTAACCTCTTGTTAATTGTTAATGATGGGCAGTAATGCTATAGTCTGTAGTGGAGTACGTATATGACAAATTCACTACAACAACTACGACAAAAAAGTGGATTATCCATGGTGGACGTGGCAACACGGACTGGGATACCAGTGCGCGATATTGCGGCAGCCGAACATGGAATTCGCCTGCTTGATCCGGAACAGCTTGCAATTGTGAGCGAGCTCTATCAGGTCACAAACACGCATGTAATGCGTGTGCCCGCCTTGCGACGACCGACACCATTTGTGTGGATTATTGGGATAGGTACGATATTTATTATTGCGTCTGCGATTGTCATGCTCGGAGGTTCGATGCTCGTCATGAGTATCCCAGCAACGCGAATGATGAGTGATACGCGCATTGTTTCGCAACAAAGTGATGATCCTGAAGGTGCGAGTGCAATATTGCGCCAGCGCTTGGTGCAAATGGCACTTTCGCCTGCGATTTCGCAACAAATTATGCAGCTCGAGCCGGATGCTGCAAACAGTGACTCGGTAGCACCACTTGTTGGCGACAGTTCTCCACTAGCTGCGATTGCGTCTAAACGCGGATTACCTGGTGCGCCATTTGGCTGCCCGGTACATCCTGAGGCTGGAAGTGTTGTAATGACGCAAGGATATGGAACAGGTACGCACGCTCCTGCGGCTATCTGGGGTGCAGTTGATCTTGCTGTCGATGCAAACGGCGATGGTTTTGCTGATCCTGCAAATACACTTGATGCACCAATTGTGGCGTTGCATTCGGGAATCGCTCGCGTCGTGCCAAATAACTGGTTGGCGGGCAATTATGTCCGTATCACAGACGAGATAAACGGATGGGCAACCGCTTATGCACATCTCAGCAAGTTGAACATCGTTTCGGGTCAGCAGGTAGAATCAGGTGACATTATTGGTTGGGTAGGTAGCACCGGTTATTCGAGTGGACCTCATCTCCATTACGAAGTCTATCAAAACGATGTCAACATCAACCCACTCTCCATCCTTAAATGTTGGTGATACAATACAAGTAGTACGCAACGGAGCGGAACCATATGGTTCCGCTCTTTTTTGAGGAGTTTTGCATGAACCGAATCCTCGTGACGGAACCAATCGCAGAAGAAGGTTTGGCGTATTTACGGGCCCGGGCACATGTCGATGTACTGACTAGTATGCCTCGTAGCGAGTTGCTCACAGTCATTGGCCAATATGATGCACTCGTTGTCAGAAGTGCAACAAAAGTAGATGCAGAACTCCTGAGTGCGGGTACAAAATTACGTGTTGTTGGTCGTGCAGGGACTGGTGTCGATAATATCGACGTAGAAAGTGCTACACGCACTGGTATCGTAGTCGTCAATGCACCAGCCTCAAATAGTGTGGCCGTTGCCGAGCTCGCAATAGGATTACTGCTTTCGCTTGCACGTAATCTCCCGCAGGCACATGCCCATGTCGTTGCTGGCGGATGGAGCCGTGCGAAGTTCATGGGGCGAGAAGTGCGCGGCAAGACACTTGGATTAGTAGGATTTGGCCGTATCGGTGCTGAAGTGTCGCGCCGGGCGCGTGCACTTGAGATGGATGTCATTGCCTACGATCCCGTGGTATCGACCGAACGTGCGTTGCAACTCGGTGTCACGTTGTGTACGCTCGATGATGTGCTCAGGCAAAGTGATTTTATTTCATTGCATGTACCACTCATTGAAGCGACACGCTATATGATTAATGAGACACGTTTGGCGCTAATGAAACCGACGGCTTGCATCATCAATGCTGCTCGTGGTGGTGTGATTGATGAATCCGCGTTATTTGAAGCGCTCGAACAAGGGAAGTTAGCGGGTGCTGCAATTGATGCATTTGAGAGTGAACCACCGACTGGCTCTCCTTTGGTCGGTCACCCTAAAGTGATTTCGATACCACATCTTGGCGCATCAACGGTTGAAGCCCAGGCACTTACCGGAGTCGATGTCGCTGAAGGTGTATTAGATGCACTCAACGGAGTTTCTCCGCGTTATGCGGTGAATGCACCGTACATTGCTCCCGAAGATATCGGTGTATTGGCTCCATATGCGGCATTAGCACGATGTCTCGGCAAGCTGTGTATTGGACTTGTTGGGGAACCCATCCAGAAGTATGAATTTGTGTATGCTGGCGAGCTGTCAAATGTAAATACTGCACCACTACGGACTGCATTATTGCAAGGTATTCTATCCGATGTCAGTGAACAACGTATCACTGCCGTTAATGCGCCGATTATCGCCAAGGAACGTGGTGTGCGCTTCAATGAGCGTACGCTTCCAGATGTCGAAAACTATGCCGGTATGTTGTCATTGCAGGCGCATACTGCTAGTGGAGTTCGGACATATAGCGGTACCGTGTTGCGTGATCGCCCATTTGTCGTCGAACTTGATGGCTATTGGGTCACATTCGAACCATCTGGTTCATTATTATTTACCTATCACCGTGATCGTCCAGGGATGATTGGGATGGTTGGCACATTACTCGGTCAGTTTGACGTCAATATTTCCAGCATGCAGGTAGGTCGGCTCGCCCCACGTGAACAATCGCTCATGGTCTTGACACTTGACGACACAGTGCCATCGGATGTCGTTGCCCATCTGCAAAAAGAAACAGACATCGAACGCGCTGTTGCACTCGACGTCTAAATAACAGCCCTAGCGCGCAGCCTATACTGCGCGCTAGGGCTGTTTACTATACTGGGGTGTTTTGCGACTGAGGAACTTCCAGACGCTCAATTTTGCTGAAGCGTAACTGTTTGCCGTCTTCATCGACTTCGGCAATGACATGATCCCCTGCTACAAAGTTACCCTTGAGAATTTCGCGTGCCATCGGAGTTTCGATGGAGCGTTGTACAGTGCGGCGTAATGGACGTGCTCCATATGCCGGATTGTACCCTTCTCGTACCAACCATGCTTTGGCTTGTGGATCGAGTGTCAACGTGATCTGTTGTTCACGCAGCCGTTTTTGCACGTCACCCGCAATCAAATCGACGATTTGAATGAGTTCGTTCTCAGTCAATGGGTGGAAGACAATGACATCGTCGATACGATTCAAGAATTCCGGACGGAACGCTTGTTTCATCGCTTCCATGACCCGTGCGTTTGCTTTGGCTTGATCGTCACGGTCAACATTCCGCACCAACCCAATGCCCTGCTGTTTGACATGTTCGGTGCCAATGTTTGAAGTCATGATGATTACCGTGTTGCTGAAGTCCACGGTGCGCCCTTGACCATCTGTCAAACGCCCATCATCCAACAATTGCAACATCGTGTTGAAGACATCTGGATGCGCCTTTTCAATTTCGTCAAACAGGACCACCTGATACGGTCGGCGACGAATGCGTTCGGTCAGTTGCCCGGCATCATCGTACCCAACGTATCCCGGAGGTGCACCAATCAAGCGAGACACCTCGTGCCTGTTCTGAAATTCGGACATGTCGATGCGGGTCATGGCTTCTTCGCTGTCGAACAAGAAGGCCGCGAGTGCTTTGGCCAGCTCTGTTTTACCGACACCTGTTGGCCCGACAAAGATGAAGCTTCCAATTGGACGGCGTGGATCCGCCATGCCGCTGCGGGCGCGTCGAATAGCATCCGAGATGGCTACGATTGCTTCGTGTTGGCCGATCACACGCTGTTGCAAGCGCGTCTCCATGTGAATCAGCTTTTCGCGTTCACGTTCGAGCATGCGGGCGACAGGTACGCCTGTCCACGATGAAACAATTTGCGCGATGTCTTCGGCGTCGACGATTTCGTCGATATTCGCAGTACGTTTCCATTCATCACGCTGAGCGGTAAATTCTTGTTCGAGTTTGAGGAAGTCTGCGCGAATCACCACCGCTTTTTCATAGTCACGGCGTTGACTCGCTTCTTCTTCGGCAGTGCGGAGTTGTGCTAGGTTTTGTTCCATGACACGCAACTCTTTCGGCATCGAAAACATGTCGATACGCAATTTTGCTGATGCTTCATCGAGCAAATCGATTGCCTTGTCTGGTAAAAATCGATCAGTAATAAAGCGATTCGAAAGGCGCACTGCGGCTTCGATTGCGTCGTCACTAATTGCGAGTTGATGATGTGATTCGTAGCGATGGCGCAAGCCACGGAGCATTTCAATCGTCGTATCTACATCGGGTTCGTCGACAAATACTGGACTAAAGCGGCGCTCGAGTGCGGGGTCTTTCTCGATGTGTTTGCGATATTCATCGAGGGTGGTTGCGCCAATCACTTGCATCTCGCCACGCGCGAGTGCAGGTTTGAGCATATTCGAAGCGTCTATTGAGCCTTGTGCTGCACCTGCACCGACCACGGTATGAAGCTCGTCGATGAAGAGGATGATTTTGCCATTGCTGGCGCGAATTTCATCCATTACGCCTTTGAGGCGTTCTTCAAATTCGCCACGGAACTTCGACCCGGCTACCATGGCACCCAGATCGAGTGACAGCACCAGTTTGTTGAGCAACGTTTGTGGCACATCGCCTGATTGAATTCGTTGTGCCAATCCTTCGGCTATTGCCGTCTTACCGACACCACTTTCACCGACGAGCACGGGATTATTCTTGTTGCGCCGACTGAGAATGCGAATGACACGGATGATCTCTGCGTCGCGCCCAATCACAGGGTCGAGTTTGCCTTCGCTGGCCAATTTGGTCAAGTCAACGCTGTATTTACTCAACACCTCGTATTTGCTTTCGGCATTTGGTGAATCGGAGCGTTGCGTACCACGAATTTCCATCAAGGCCTGATACAAGCGTTCTTGGGTCACGTTAAAGCTCGAAAGGATGCGTTGTGATGCACCATCTCGTTCATTCAAAATAGCGATAAGGATATGTTCTATCCCAGTAAACTGATCGTTTAGTCGCTGCGTTTCTTCTTCGGCTCGTTTGACCAAGCGTTGCGTGCGTGGTGTGATATAGACTTGGTTGCCGTAGATGTTTTGGCCATATACCTTGGGTGACTTTTCCAGTTCGTATTCTACGCGCTGAATAATCTGATCAGTATCGACCATCAGCTTGGCGAATGTTTTGCTGGCTAAGCCATCGCGTTGTCGGAGTAAGGCAAGGAATATGTGTTCGACATCGAGTTGCGTATGATGCATCTCGCTCATGATGCTCTGGGCTTCTTGGAATGCTTCCTGGGCCTTTTCGGTAAAGCGTTCTAATCTCATGATTCACCTCTTGGTCATCGAAATTATTGTGACAAGATGACCTAGACAAAGTATATCATCGAGTCATGGACAAACTTATTTGAAGAATATTAGAAAAGTGTAGGCAAAATGATAACGGCGCCCTCCGTATTCGGAAGGCGCCGTTGGTCTCGTTGCGTTACAGCATATCGTCCATTGACCAGTGATTACTCCAACGGACGTCAATTTCGTCACGCACACGCTGAAAGCGAATATCCGTCGACAAGCGCATACGACCATCAGTGGCTTCGTTGGTGGTGGCCGCATGAATCATATATGCCGAGTGCACAACCATATCCCCAGCAGCATAATCTGCAATAAGCCACCGTGAATTGAGTCGCTGCGCGAGGTTGGGCAAATCTTTGGTCAGCCACCCCGTCGACGACATGTTTTTGTTGTATGCCAAGATTTGTTCTTCGCGGCTGAGTTCGCTGTTCTTTTGCCGGAATTCTTCTTCCATGCGCACGCCCCAGGTGTGCGATCCCTCTAGGTAGACTAGACCACCCATGTGGACGGGAATATCCCCAAGAGGAATCCAACTTGTGGCAACTTGATCGGTCCCTGCGCGCAAGTACGTCAAATCGTAGTGTGCACCCGTAGAATTTACATCGTGTGGTTTGGTGTAGCGCATGATTTTGCGCTTGTGGAGGTACGGTTCGCCTTCAAAAAGCGCATTATAAAACTCGTATATGGGTTTTTGTAGACAAAATGACTCATAGGCTGCCCAGCGAATGATTTCGTGCATGAGTTTGGCGATTTTTTGATGATCTTCACCACCGCCCGCATAAATACCTTCCTGTGGATCAGTACCAGGCTTGAGCAAACCTGTGTCTGCAAGCGCGGTGAAAAACCGCTTCCGAAATGCAAACACGTCATTACGGTCAAGAATTCCCTGCAACCAGAGGTACCCCTGCTGGCGAAACTGTTCACGCAACAGTGCGATATCGGTGTTTGGATTCGATGGCGTGAGCCAACCGAGCCGATCGGCGCCTGATTCCAACAAAAATCCATTACTCATTAACGGCATTGTGTACGTCATCGTGACCCCATTATCGTTGAACTAGTGGATTGTTCAGCGTTATCACATACGACCAACACTGCAATCGTATCTGCGCTTATGCTATCAATATACCACGCCTGTGTGGGTCGTTGAAGTTAACATAAGAGTTAAATTTTATAATCTATAGAAAATGATATGATAGCAATGGACATTCTTTTTAGTGGAGGAAAGGTAACTATGCCGTATTCCGCAGATGCAAATCGCTATGCAACAATGCGTTATAACCGATCAGGACGAAGTGGGTTGAAGTTACCCGCCATTTCATTAGGGCTTTGGCATAACTTTGGCGGAGTGGATGTCTACGAAAAGTCGCGTTCGATGGTGCTTTCGGCATTCGACATGGGTATCACGCACTTCGATTTGGCAAATAACTATGGTCCCCCAGCTGGATCTGCCGAAGAAACATTTGGCCAGATTATGCGCCATGATTTGCAGGCATACCGTGACGAAATTATCGTGTCATCCAAGGCCGGTTATTATATGTGGCCTGGCCCGTACGGTGAATGGGGTTCACGCAAATATCTCGTTTCGAGTTGCGATCAAAGTCTCAAGCGCATGGGGCTGGAGTATGTTGATATTTTTTATCACCATCGCCCTGATCCAGACACCCCACTCGAAGAAACCATGCAGGCGTTGGATTATATCGTGCGCAGTGGTCGTGCGCTGTATGTCGGTATTTCGAACTACCGCCCTGCCCAAGCTCGCGAAGCATTCGCTATTTTGCGTCAACTCGGTACGCCATGTGTGATTCATCAGCCGTCATACAACATGTTTGATCGCTGGATTGAGGAAACAGGCCTGCTCGATGCACTCGGTGAACATGGCGTTGGGTGTATTCCGTTTTCACCACTTGCGCAAGGCATGTTGACTGATCGCTACTTACAAGGTATTCCCGACGGCTCTCGTGCGAGCAAACCGCACGGATTCCTCAAGCCAGATCGTGTCACGCCAGAACGATTGGCGATTGTGAGTAAGTTGCGTGATTTGGCACAGACCCGTGGCCAAAACACTGCACAGCTCGCGTTGTCGTGGGTATTGCGAGATGCCCGTGTCACTTCAGCGTTGATTGGTGCGAGTTCTGTCGATCAGATCAAAGAGGCAGTTGGTTCACTGGCGGCTGCTCCACTTAGTGATGCAGAAACACACCAAATCGAGCAAATCTTGCAGGGCAAGGCATAGTCCGATGCTTGCCCGTCTGTTGATTTTCTTTGGTGTCCCACTTACCGTACTGCCGCTGGTGTTTTTGTTGGCCGTGACAAATGCGACGACACAAGCCGAACACAACGCATTTGCTCCAAATGTGTCGCAGTATGCACATCAGAGCTCTCCGTATTTGATTACGGCGGTGTACGTGGGGTTGGTGGTTGGAGTTATCCCGCTGGTAACTGGTATTGTGTTGCTCATTCGTGAGCGCATCACAAAATAAAAGTCCGCTCCAGCATGCTACCATGCTGGAGCGGTGTCATTTAAATCAACGATTGAATATGGGCGTGCATTTGCTTGCTTTGATGCGGGTCGAGTGTCCCCACGATAAAGTCACAACGCCACGTGTGTTCGGCATCAATGTGTCGTAGATTTCCTTTTGCTTTCTCCGCTGTATACCCTTCTGGTTCTGCAGTGGCAGGCATGGCAAAACCGAGACAATCTTGATCTGGCGTACGTGAAATCCAGCGAATTGTATACGGGAGTTGTGAAGGACGGTGGGCCACATAATCGGTGTGCCCAGTTGGGTGCATGTGTAGACTATGCGCCCAGCCTTGGCTATCTGCATGCGGGTTGATCGTAAATACGACTTCTGGATTAAATGCCAACTGCGGACTAAGTTGATTGGCCACTGCTGGCTGCTGCGCTAGTTGTTCGATAAACTCACGGTATCCAGCCGGAGGCGAAATATGCGAGGGGATGCTTTTGCGCACGCGAATTGCTGCAGCCGTATTGGGTGCCGAAGTCAGGAGTTGTGCATTGTCAACGGGACGATAGTTGATATGGGCGAGATACATGAGATCCATGGCTGTTTTTTTGTGATTCTGTATTTCCAGCGATACCGTGAATAGTGTTTGGTCGGCATAGATGCGCACTTCTGGAACAGCGACATAATTATCGTTGAATGCCACGGTATACCGAAACGACCCGCTGATTCCAATATATGTACCGCGCGCATCAGTACCGAGCGTCAACCATGCCTTTTGGTAACGGGCATTGGGGAGTTCACCATGAAGTGGGTGCGAATCTGTAGCACTTGGTACACCCATGCGTGTTGCACCACAATGAATGAAAAAACCACCATAGGTGTGGAGGTACGTCTGTGTTGGCTGCGGTTCGCTGAACATCGACTTCATGCCGAGCTCACGTCCATCGAATGTTGCAGACCATATCTGTTGCCCTTGGTACGGCAACATAATCAGGTGTCCGCGTGAATTGCTTATTTGTAGCCCAGCAACACCGCTTTCAAACAAAAATGTATGCACCGCAAAATCAGGTGTGTCTAGGAGTAGTTGCTTCTTTTCGCGAAACATCTGCTCGGTTAAATGAAAAACGTGACTCATGCATCCTCCTTCGTAATGATGTTTGTTGTGACACCAGTCATACTAATCGTGATAGGGATGGTGATTGCATTGGGAATTGTTGCGTGTATTGATTCCACGGCGCGTTTGTTGGGGATAGCGGTGGGCCAGAGGATACTCACCGATCCACCATCGCCTCCTGCACCATTGACTTTCCATCCGAGTGCACCAGCACGTTTGGCAATATCAATGATCTGTTCTGCATCCGGGCAAATCAATGCGGGATGCAATGCTCGTTGCCCGTTGGTGTTTTGTTGCAACGCCATCCCGTACCGTGCGAGGTCACCGTAGCGAAGTGCCTCTACTGCATCAGCAGCAGCTTGACGTAATGGATTGAGTAATTCTTGTGCACTGGGCACGGTTTCAAATCGTCGAATCACGTCTTCGTGAATCTTGGATGATTGATGCGGTCGTCCCAAATACCAGAGTTGTAGTTGCTGGTTGAGTGCGGCAAGCGTCTGCGTAGAAAGTTGACATGGTGTTACATGAAAGTCGGGATACGACGAAATCTGGATATCGTTTATTCCACCATATGCTGCACCAATTTGATCTTGTATGCCACTTTGCAAGCCGAGACGACGTGTTTCGAGTGTATGTGCCAAGCATGTTGCGTCAAATGCGGTCAAAATGTCTCCACGAACGCGAGCTAATGCGGAGAGTAACGCCACTGCCACTGCCGCAGAAGTCCCCGTGGCACACCCAGGCGGCATGTCAGAACGAATGGTGACATGCCAGCCAGGCATGGATGGCAGCGGGATTTCTGCAATGGCTGCGGCTATGAGTGGGTGGTGCAACCATGTTTCGGCCAACGTGCGTGGTGCTTCATTACCAATACTGATCACTGTTGCTGCGTCGGTTGGATGTATTTCGACGCGTACACCGGGTTCGACTGCAAGGCTACATACTCGGCCATACGTGGCAAACCAAGTGTCGCTCCAGCCGCCTACATCGCAAATTCGTACTGGTGCATGTGCTTGTACGTGTACTGGTGCGGTCATTGCTCGCTCGTTCTGTGATGAGATACTCCTCATTATAACGAAATTGCCGCACCATCAGTGCGTAACTGATGATGCGGCAATGCGCTATTCGGCTTATTCAGCCATTGTCGGCATCTCGCGATTACTTTTGCGCAGTGGAATCTCGTCGAGTAATGCCAGAATAATTGCAAACGACAGAATCACTAGCCATATCGCATCACGATAAATCTGTGTAATGCTGGTTGTGAATGCTCGTTTGATGCCCTGTTCAACTTTGGCACCAAATTCGGCAGCTTTGGCACGTGCGTCTTGGTGCGCTGTTTCGAGGCTGCTGAGGATTTTGGGCAACGTGGTTGTAGTTATCATGTTTGCACTGATTGCTTCTTTCATGGCTTCAGGTACTTGTGGGTTATTCATCAGTGCATCTGCTGTTTTCGTGTCACCGTTGGCAACCGCTGTGAGTTGAGTGGTCAGTGAATTATACTGTTCATCAACATTGGCGAGTATTTTGGCTGATGGGGACGCATTGCTGTCTGCGCCTTCGGATACGCTGTTGCGCAGTGAACTCCCCGAAAAGTTGACTTGAGACTGCATTGCCGGGGGGAGTTCAGCGACAATCGGTTTCATTTCGCTGTTTATTTGGGCAGTCAGCGTTGTGGTCAAAATAACGCCGAAGATGGCTGCCCCTACGGCTTGACCGAGTTGCTGGAAGAATTGTCGATTTGCGACAGCCGTGCCCATATATTTGTATGGCACCGCATTCTGCATGGCAAGGTTGAGGAGCGGCATGGTGGGTCCAAGGCCGATGCCGAGAATAATCATGCGCCAGACAACATCGAAACTGGTTGAATCAACACTGAGTTGCGTCATCAAGTAAAAACCAATGAGCATCACAGAGAAGCCAACCAATATGAATGGTTTGTAGCGCCCTGTACGACTTACCAGCTGGGATGAAACGATACTGCCTACCACGAAGCTGAGCATTAGCGGAATTTGAGCGCTGCCTGCTTCGGTGGCGCTGACTCCGAGCACATTAACCATGTACAGTGAAAGGAAGAGAAATGCACCAAAAAATGCCGCACCATTCAACAACGACGAAAACATCGTGACGCTGTATGTTTTGTCTTTGAACAGTGCGAGTCGCAAAATCGGTGATTCTGCACGACTTTCCACAAACAAGAAGATTGCGATGAACATTGCCGACATGGCAAACATGCCTATTACGAGCGATGAATCCCAGGGATGCAGTTCTTTGTCGATAGTGAGCCCAAGCAAGAGTGGAACCACACCAAACATCATTGTGATGCTCCCGAGCCAGTCAATTTTGGCATTGATGTTGTGGCTCAGTGATGGCATGAAACGCATAATAAATGCAATTGCAATGATACCCACAGGCAGATTTACAAAAAACACCCAATGCCAGCTGAGTGAATCCGTAAGATACCCGCCAAGCAGTGGGCCAATGATGCTCGATACACCAAAGACGGCACCAAATACTCCCATGTATTTGGGACGTTCTGCAGGTGAAAAGAGGTCAGCGGGGATGGCGAATGCAGTCGACGTGAGTCCTGCTGCTCCAATTCCTTGTAGTGCGCGGAATCCGATGAGTTGATAAATGTCTTGTGATATGCCACAAAGGATCGAACCAATCAGAAACACGCTAATACCAAAGAGCAAAATAATCCGTCTGCCATAATGATCGGAAAGTTTGCCATATATTGGAACCATCGTCGTGCTTGCAAGCAAATATGCAGTGGATGTCCATGCGACAAATTCGAGTCCCTTTAGGTCACGAATGATAGCTGGCATCGCTGTTGAGACGATGGTTTGGTCGAGTGATGACAAGAGCAACCCCAGCATTACGCTGGCCATAATAAACATCTTGGTGCGATGGGGTAAATCCTCGGCGTGGAAATCAACGCCAGCCGGTGCGGTGTGGGTCACTGGGATTCCTTCCTTAGTAATGTGCGAGTTTCGCTAAAGAGTGCGAGAAGTGCAGTTATGGTATGTCCGGGGAGTTGCGCAAGTTGGTGTTGTAACGACTTCTGTGAAATGCTTTTGACAGCATCGACGACATTGCGCCCTTTCTCAAGTAGAAAAATGCGTTTGATGCGTCGATCGTCGTCATCATCACGTCGTGCAACGTATCCATCGAGCTCGAGGCGGTCAATAAGCTGACTCGCACTCCCTGGCGTCAGTTTGAGTTGGGTGGCCACATGACTTATTGGCATGCCATCGTTGCGCACAAGCATGCGCATCACCAAAAATCGCGGCATGCTCACGTCGTGAGCAAGTAAATATGCCATGCTCTCACCAATGCCAGGGGCATTGAGCATTTGATTTACTTCACTCATGACGTGTGCCAAATCTGCACACTGTTGCTCATTTGTTCCCATCAACACTCCACACATACTTTTGTTGCATACTTTGTATATACAAACTGTTTGTATGTATAAAGTATTTGTCGTGTAATGTCAAATGAGAAACTGAAGATGTTATTGAGTTGGTGTGGGATTTCGCCCTATTTTGAGCATGATAAAAAGGAGTGCACCAATAAAATGGAAGGCTGCAGCAACGATTAATGCAACAGTCGTGCCAACACTACGAGCCAGTCCGGTTGCAAGCAGGGGAGACAGTAAACTCACAGTGAACATTACCATCTGGTAGGCTGGCATGACTGCAGTAACCTGGCCTGGTGGACAACTATCCAAGAGGAGATCGATGAGGACAAGTTCGATGCCAGCGGTGGCAATCCCCCAGATGACCGCAATGTAAAGCAAAGGAGACATGCTTCCAACGAGTGCGGTTATTAGTGGATAACTGCCGAGTGCGAAGCTGCAAATCCACAGTATGGCTACACGTCCTTTGAATCGTGTTGCGATATATGTGCCGATCGTATATCCAAAAAGTAATGTCACACTTTGTATCATTGATACGAGGCCAATGGTGCTGTCGTCCGCATTGAGTGCACGAATCCAGTGCAGGGGATACAAAGGGACTGACATGGCAACTCCGGCTTGGAAGACTGCTTGGCAAATAATAAACAAGCGGAAATTGCGGTATGTTTTGAGAAAAAACACTATCTGTTGAAATGCTTTTTGGATCGATACAGGAGCGGCATGTGTGTCGCGTCGTTCCGTTGGAACCTCATAATTGCGTGCAGGGAAAAATGCGAACACGGTAAATAGTGATGATACACAGATTACAATCGCATATGCCGATAGTGGTGCATTGCTTCCTAAATAGAGTCCTGCAAGGTACACCGATATGCCATTACATACGCCGAGAATTGACCAGCGCAAACTCATCAGTTGATAGCGCCGAGAAATATCAATAATCGATCCCATGACGACATTGAATACAAGTGTGAGTGAAGTTTGTGGCAATGTTGCGATGGCAGCAATTGCCACCATCACCACGATTGCGGTGTTTGCATCAAAGAGTAATGGAATTATTGCCATGATGGGATAGCTAATGAATAACAACATGCGACTCCATGCATACCATGGAATTACATTGTTGGATTTACTGATATACATGCCAAGTGGTACTGCGAGGAGTAATCCTGCAATTGCTGGCATAGACGAAAGTAGACCAACACTCAATGGGTCTGCGCCAAGTCGTGTCAACAACACCGGTATAAAGATGCGGACGCCCTCAACCATGCCTACACCAAAGCCATCGAGCATACCGCGTGTCATATTGCGGTCATCGCCTGATTGTGGTGCATAAAGCCAAGACGGTAATCGCATTAACCGTGCAAATTGCATTAAACGTGATTCCATGTACAATCCTAAATGAACAGGTATAGGCATTATAACAGGTGATATATTGTCAAATACGAATGAGGTCTCCTCGTACTACGATAAACTAACGCAGGTGTTTCTACGTTATGGACAAACAAAAAACGCAGGTGCGATTCATCGTGCCGTTCGTTTACCAGAATATGCACACATTCGCCCTGAAGATACAGTACATATCCTAATTGCAAATGAGCTTCAGCGGCTTGCATCGCTTACATGCGTTGCAGACTTGGGCTGCGGAGTTGGTGCGAGTATTCATGCAGTCAAACGTCTGCTTCCTGCTTCTGTACAGTGCTCTGGCATAACGATTAGTCACGCTCAAGCAGCATTGGCGAAGTCGTTATCTGTCACGGTGGCTTCGTATGAAGAGTTACCGTATGCAGATGCAGCTCTTGATGCGGTTTGGGCAGTTGAATCATTTGCACATAGTCAACGACCTGAGCGATTTTTTGCTGAAGTTACACGTGTCTTGCGTCCTGGTGGGCTGTGTATTATCTGTGATGACATGCAGACGTCTACTGCACCATCACTCTTTGTCGATGCGTTTTCGCATGGCTGGATGGTACCCAACATCCACCCGTGCGAAGTTCATGTAGAACGTGCGAATTCGCATAACTTACGGTTGCGGTCACGCCGTGATTTAACGGATGGACTGACTATTTTTGCGCTTCCGTCAGTTGTTGCACATCGGTTATTAACGTTGCTCCACAACAAGTTTGCTGACACCATGTTAATCCGTTCTCTGCTTGGGAGCTGGGCGCTGCAACAGTGTTATGCTGAACGCCTGATGGCATATCAATTCGTAGTGTTTGAGAAACAACATGCATGATCAGTTGAATTATCGTGGGGTTATGATAGTAGTAGCCGGCACACGAGGTGATGTGCAGCCATTTATTGCGCTTGCGCATGCGCTGCAACGCCGTGGTATCCGGGCGAAAGTTGCGGCAAGTGTACGTTGGCGCTCATTGTTAATCCGTGAACAGATCCCATGGTATGAAATCCCAGAAGATCCAACCACGCTGCTCCTCAAACCGCAATACAAGGCTGCCTTAACGCTCCAACACGGCATCATCCGTGGTGTAATTGATACGCTGCGCTATTTGTGGGATAGTCGAATGCAAATGCGTGCACTCAACGAAGCTGCGATACATCTGCGTTCAAATGACGAAATCATCATTGCGAGTCTGGCGACGCAGTGGGCAATGCCGACCGATTATGGCATATGGGGGTTGCTACAGCCGATTATTCCAACTATGTCGTTCGCGTCACCACTTTGGCCCTTCCCACAACTACGGGTAATCAACAAATTTACCCATTTGTTTATGAATTGGGTGCTGTGGTTGCCGTGGAAGTGGCAAGGCGGTGCCCGTCGTGCGGGCCTTGCGTCACTCCAAAAACACCCAGTGCTTGTAGCCATATCACCTATTTTGTTGCCAGTGTGGTATGATCGCCTTCCGCAGCATGTTGTTACTGGTGTTTGGCGTGAGGAAGACACGCGCATGTTGCCAGATACAGTGAATGCATTTATTGCTCGTGGTAAGCCGTTTGTGGTCATTACGATGGGTACGCCAGGAAAAAATGAATCCGCACGATGGTACCAGCAATTATGCCGTGCGGTGCGTGCGTGTGGTCTCTCTGTTGTGTTACATGCACCCAAGGAAGTCATTGGGAGTATTGACACGCACGAAGAACTATGTGTGATTCATGGCGATGTGAATCATCAAGCATTGTTTCGTGGAGCAACGGTCATTGTCCATCATGGTGGGGCAGGCACATTTCATACAGCCTGTTATGTTGGCGTCCCTTCGCTGATTATCGCACGTGGCGTCGACCAACAATTTTGGGGTGAACGTGCTGTTGCATTGGGTGTTGCACCGAAGTGGATTGCACGCAGTCGTGCAAAAATGAGTACAATAAGCAAGACACTCGACGAGTTTGTCCATAATCCTGTGTACCGTTATCGTTCACGCGATTTGGCTCAACAATTGACCAAAGAGCAAGGGGCACAACACGCCGCACAAATTATTGCGCAGTACATTCAAGAATAAGCTGATTCATCAGCTATGTGGTTAAAGGTGTGCCATGTCTCAAAAGGTCGAGTTTCGTCAATATCGTGAACTACTGTATACCTACTTCTGGCCGCAACGGCGGCATGTCTTGCTGTTGGTTGTGCTCGTTCTCCTCGATAACGGGTTGCAACTGCTCGGTCCACGCTTGCTCGGTCAATTTGTGGATATTGCTATTCATGCCGGCGAGGCCACGACATTGCAACGATTGGGCATTTTGTACCTCGTTGTCATGATCTGTCGCCAAGCTGCACGTATGTTTGCCACGTACTATGGTGAAACTGTGGGTTGGCGTGCGGCCAACGAGCTGCGCTTTGATTTGGCTCGTCACACCATGGCGCTCGACATGTCTTATCACAAGCAACAAAATCCAGGCATCATGATTGAGCGTATCGATGGTGACGTATCAAGCCTCAACCGTTTCTTCTCACAAATGGTGTTGCAAATCGGCGGAAGTGTATTGCTCCTCGTCTCTACTGTTGGCGTGCTATTTGCGCAGCAATGGCAATTAGGCGTCATGATGCTCATGTTTATCGTGGTGGCAGCGACGATCCTCTACTTGCTACGCAATGTTGCAGTGCCATATTGGGAAGCCGGGCGTGAAGCGTCTGCGCAGCTGTTTGGGTTCCTCGAAGAACGCTTGGCGGGTATGGAGGATATTCGTGGTTTGGGTTCTCGTGGTCATGCAATGCAACGTTTTGAACACCTCATGCGTGAAAAAAACAAATATGATATTTTGGGTCGAGTCTACGGCGGAGTGACGTGGATTGTACCAGTAGGTCTCGCTGCGTTGCTGTCTATATTAATCCTCGGCGTTGGTACACACTTGTATTTGACCAATCAAATTGAGATTGGGTTAATCGTTATGACACTGCTGTATGGTGAAATGGTCGTTTGGCCGATTCGCACCATCGCACAAGAAATCGACCAACTGCAGCAAGCAACTGCTGGAATTGTCCGTGTCGCCGAAATTATGGCCTTGAAATCGCGACTCGTTGATGGTACAGCAGAAATGCCCGCACGGGCACCAGCAATAACATTCGAGCGTACAACATTTGCGTATCCCGACGAAGAAGCCGACAAACATCCTGTGTTGCGCGAAGTGTCCTTTCATATCCCACCACAGCAGATTGTCGGATTATTAGGACGAACTGGCAGTGGCAAAAGCACGCTGATTCGGCTGCTCTTTCGTCTCTATGATGTGACCGGTGGCCAGATTCGTTTTGATGACACACCAATCCAAGCATTCCAACTTGCATCGTTGCGACACCACGTCGGACTGGTCACACAAGATGTCCAATTGTTTTATGCCACGGTACGCGACAATTTGACGTTTTTCAACAAAGAAATCAGCGATGAGCGCTTGTACGAATCGTTGCATACGTTAGGGTTATCGAACTGGCTCGCGCGGCAGCCCGAGGGATTGGACACGTTGCTGATGGCTAATGGCGCAATTTCTGCGGGTGAAGCGCAATTGATTGCGCTCGCACGTGTCTATCTCAAGCAACCACAAGTCGTAATTCTAGACGAAGCATCTGCACGCATTGATCCTGAAACTGAGAAACTCGTTGAACGCGCACTCGATACGGTGCTAGCGGGCAAGACGGCGATTATTATTGCACATCGCTTGCAAACGGTGCGGCGATGTGACTATATTGCTATTTTGGGTGATGGTCAACTCGTGGAGTATGGCCAGGAGCACGCGCTCCGTGCCGACGAGCAGAGTCGCTATGCTACTTTACTCCGTACTGGTTCTGTAGAGGAGGAATTAGCATGACAATCCCTGCGTCTGTGACGACACCAGGACAAATGATTCGGCAAATGGTACGCAAAGGTGGTTGGTGGTACGTATTCAACCTCGCGACCATTGTGTCTGTGCTGCTGATTGAGTTGTTACCTGGGTTCATCAATCGAAAAATCCTTAATGATTTGCAGGGAGACGCGTTAACCACGATTCCCTGGTTGCTGTTGGCTGCGCTTGCCGGCATTATGGCGACACGTATGGTGTTGTTTGTGGTGTTGACATATACTAACCCCAAGACCCGTATCGCCTCTGAGAATGCGATGCGGCGGTCATTGCTCGCACGAATATTCCAACAACCTGCTGTAGTTGCGCTCAAGGGGTCACCCGGCGAAATCGTGTCACGGTTCCGTGACGACATTGGTGAAATGCCGCATACCGTGCTCCACATGAATGACATTATTGCTTTATCAGTGTTTGCAACTGTGGCATTCTATACGATGTACACAATTGCACCATCGGCCACACTCGTCATTATGCTGCCGCTGGTACTGATTGTGGCAGGGGCACGATTTACCTATAATCGCATCTACATCTATCGGCAAGAGCGTCGCCGTGCCACAGGTCGTGTCATCGGATTTATTGCCGAAACGTTTGGTGCGATTCAAGCCGTCCAGGTTGCTGGCACAGAACGGCACGTCCTAAATCACTTCAAAGAACTCAACAAAGTGCGCGAGGTCGCTACGCTGCGTGAAGTGTTATTCGACGGTCTGCTCGCATCGTTGTTTCGCAATGCGGTAGATATCGGTATTGCAGTCATGATGCTCATGTTGCATCAACAGGCGGTAAGTGGTGAGTTCCGCGCCGGAGATGTCGCATTTTTTGTCTATTCACTCGGCGCAATAAGCGAGTTGTTGGGTGAAATTGGTGTATTCATTGGACGTCAGCAACAGTTACGTGTGTCAGTGCAACGACTCGAAAACATTGGCCATGGTTTGCCTGCAGGACAACTGTTTGACGAAAAACCTTTCCCAGAAATGAAACCGTTGCCGCCATTGCAATCGTTCTCTATCAGCAATCTTTCTGTGCAATGGAAAAATACCACGTATGGCGTCAGAGATGTATCTCTCACATTGACTCCAGGGAAACTTGTGGTGGTGACTGGGGTCGTTGGGGCAGGTAAAACGACACTGTTGCGCGGTATTATGGGGATGTTGCCCGGTGTAACTGGCCAAATCGCGTGGAATGGTGTGCCGATCGAAGACCCGGATTTGCAGCTCGTCCCGCCTGCGGTGGCATATACGAGCCAAGTGCCACGACTTTTCTCTGATACTGTCGAAGATAACATCACACAAGGTCGACAACTTTCGACGACAGAAATCGATATGGCTATCCATGGAGCAGTGTTTGAATACGACGTCGCACAATTTGATCACGGACTCGCTACACTGGTTGGCTCGCGAGGGGTGCGCTTGTCGGGTGGGCAAATTCAACGTGCTGCGTTCGCCCGTATGCTCTATGAACGACCGCAAGTATGGTTGATTGATGATGTATCAAGTGCGCTTGATATTGTCACAGAACAGGTGTTGTGGAGTCGTTTTTCTGATATTCGTAGTAAAGTTGCATGTTTGATTGTGACACATCGTCCGCAGGTCATGGCAATGGCAGATGAAGTGATTGTGCTGAAACAGGGACAAATCGTTGCACGCGGCACGCATCAAGAGCTCGTTGCTGGTGGCTATATATCGCACTAGGAGGAGTAGTTATGGCACTGTATGGCGTCGTAGAAACAGGCGGTACCAAAATGGTCTGTGCGATTGTTGCTGGGCCAGAAGACGTACGCGACGAAGTTCGCTTTCCCACGACTTCACCGGAAGAAAACATCCCACAGATCATCGAATATCTGACGCGCCATCATCGCAGCACGCCACTGACTGCTGTTGGAATCGGCTCTTTTGGTCCTATCGTACTTGATCGCGCTGATGTCAACTATGGATGTGTTGCACCGACAACCAAGCCAGGCTGGAGCGGTGCGCCAATTGTTGCCCCCATCAAAGCCGCACTCGGCATACCCGTTGGATTTGATCTCGATGTGACAACTGCAGGACTCGGTGAACTTCAGTGGGGTGCTGGTGCGGGATTACAGCATATCGTCTACTACACGGTAGGGACAGGCATTGGGGCTGGTGTGATTTCCGGTGGTAAATCATTGCAATGTATGGCTCATCCTGAGGCTGGACATCAACGTATTTCACGTCATCCCCAAGACACGTTTCGTGGGTTCTGCGTCTTCCATGATGATTGTCTTGAAGGTCTTGCATGTGGCCCATCTATTGAAAAGCGATGGGGACAAAAAGCACAATTCTTGCCGCCTGACCACAAAGCCTGGGAATTTGAAGCAGATTATCTGGCACAAGCAGTGATGAATACCATTTTGTTTGTGTCACCACAGCGCATCGTGCTCGGCGGTGGCGTCATGGAGCAAGCACATCTCTTTCCCATGATTCGTAAACGGGTGCTCGAACGCCTCAACGGCTATATCAATGTTGACGCAATTACCAAACACATTGACGAGTACATCGTGCCACCGGCTCTCGGGAATCGCGCAGGCATGCTTGGGGCTCTCGTGTTGGCTATGCACGCAACGAACTAGTACAAGGAGTTCACTCATGTACTTCCACAAAGATGACTTTGTCGGGATCAGTAACGTGGCTCATCTCGCTGCAGGTGGTGAAACACCACAACTCAAAAGTCACATGGCAGCAATGGCTCAGTTCGCAACCGATAAATCATTGGGGATGCCCGGACGTGAGCGCTTCTTTGCGGTGCGTCAACGAGTGGCCAGCAAACTTGCCCAAATGATGAATGTGCCCGCAGGCGATATCGCATTTGTTGGCAGTAGTTCTGCGGGAATGGTGCAGATAGCCTCTGCATTTGACTGGCGGCCTGGTGACGAAGTTGTCGTTGTCGACGATGAATACCCCAGTGGCCGCTACCTTTTTCGCTGGCTCGAACGATTTGGCGTCATCACACGACAACCCGCATACCACCCAGACCCTGACGTGGAAATAGCACATATAGAAGCCGAATTATCCGATCGAACATGCTTGGTGTACGTTAGTCATGTCAGTACTCGTACTGGGCGCAAAATTGACATTGCTCGAATTACTGAAGCAGCGCATCGGGTAGGCGCACGAGTGCTCGTGGATGCGACACATTCGCTAGGGATAACTCCAGTAGATGCTGCAGATGTCGACTTCCTTGTCTGTAGTTGCTACAAATGGCTGCTTGGTAGTCATATGGGAATTGTGGTGTGGAATCGCCAACGGTTTGCTGATTTGCATCCACTTGTTGGGTGGCGTTCGGCATTGCCTGGTCATTCATCGCGTGAGTACATTTTGCACGACGATGCGGCTCGCTTGGAAGTGGGCAATCCCAACTTTGTTGATTTGTATATTCTCGAAAACGCACTTAATTATCATATGCGTGTCGATATAGAGAAATTGGCTGCGTATGCCGTCGTACAAGGGACACGTTTAATCGAATATGTTGATGCACCAATGACACAGCTGTTGACCCCCGTTCAGGCGCATCAGCGGGCTGGCAATATCTGTTATGCAACCGAGCATGCCAAGGTGATTGTGAGTGAAGCCGCAGCACAAGGTGTCATTATCTGGGGCGATCATGATTTGCGCCGTATTCGCTTGTCGATACATGGCTATGTAACGCCTGCCGATGTCGAATATGCGGGCAAAGTAGTGTCAACGCTACTGCGTACGTACTCGTGACAATTTTGGATTATTCGTGTTTGCATGTTGTATAATAGAGCAATCTTTAAATGTGGTAATGAGACACTATACGCCCACACGGGCTATTTGAAAGTGTCTTTTCGACAATAACACTTCACGACAATGTTGAGGAGGGGGGATATGACTGGCCAATCAAATCATACTGAGGACTTGTTTTCCTCAGAAGGGATGCCGACTATCCCGTTGCGACCAAAACAAAGTGCCACGGATATCAATCGGTCGTTCATCGTGTGCATTGTGGTACTTGTGGCTACTCTTGCCATTGGGCAAGAAAAGTTAGGTGAATTTTTAGTGACTGCAGTCTATCCCCAATATGTCATTCTGTTGAGTTTGAGTATCTTGGGGTTGGTTTTTTCAATTGTACGCAGCTGGTATTGGGTCTGTGTCGTCTCTCTTGCTACAATTGGGCTTGTCGTCACCTTGCCATGGTTTGCGACGCATGGTAGCACACTCGTCGGAGTTTCCACAGGCCTGTCATACTTAGTACTGTATGGAATTTCACGCGTGTGGTTCGAGCGCACTGAGCAATGGCCGTTGGTAATTGCTGCCGTGGCGACGGGTTTCGCGATGTTGATGCTGTTGACACAATATACATCGCTTCCCATTGTTGCAGTCGTGCCGTTGATTATTGTCGTGATAGTTGCGGTATTTGGTTATCGTTTGCGTGGACAAAGCGTCATCTAAAACACACTATAGTTCATCGCACATGGGGTACCCCATGTGCGATGTTTTTATTTTCCAAAAAGGTGTTGATGCACCACCATAATACATGCATCACTTATTACCGTGATACCACTGTCTGTCGCGCGTTTTTCTGCGTCAGCATGATGAATATCCAGCTGTAGCCATAATGTTTTTGCACCAATCGCAATCGCATCATCTACGATGTCTGGGACTGCACTCGAGTCGCGAAACACGTCGACGATATCAACGTGTACTGGTACATCGCGCAGCGTGGCATATGCTATCTCACCAAGTACGACAGATTCTCGTGGGTTGACCGGGATGATTCTGTAGCCTTGTGCTTGCATGTAGGCAGCCACGTGGTAACTTGGTCGTTCAGGTTTGCTCGAAAGACCAACCACTGCGATTACGCGACTTTCATTCAAAATGCGTTCGTGTAGCGATGGCATATTATGATCCTATGACGTGTGTGCGCAGTCGGTGTATGGGCAGGCTTTCACCGGTGCCACATGCCGCTTCGTCTGGCTTGTCTGATAGTCCAAACAGAAGTGCCCCCTGCGCTTTCCAGCGCTGTGCTTGCTGCCACAATTCACCCGTGATAACAATCTCTTGTTTGAGTATTTCTATTGCATCGCTGGTGTCAGGGGCACATCCGAATCGTTTGGCTGTTTCAGTATATTCGATATACCGAAACGCTTTAAACGGTGTCATGTCCCCGTTACGGTATAGTTGTGCGAATTGGGTGTGGAACGTGAAAAGAGGTGACTCGAATGCTGCAATACGTGCCTCCGTGAGATCCACAAAATGATCAAAGTTACGCATAATGCCTTGTTCGAGCATGGCTGTGAGTGCATCTTGTGAAATTATTTTGCCTCCTGCCATTACACATATAAACGCAAGGAAATCTTGATTGTCACCAGTGAATCGATGGAAACGAGGTTGATTGAAGCGATGATACGTTTCACTGAATGTAGCTTCATCATAGTTACTACCGAGTACATCTATGACTGCACTTTTCAGCGCTGTGAGGCGAGCGGCATCGATTAACTGGTGGTTCCGTCCCCGTGCTCCAATCAGTGTTTTATCGAGGTCGATAATGATTGCTGTTGCGGAATCAATGATTTGTTGTGCCGAGAAGGCTTCAATATGACTCCAGCGATTCGAAAGCATGATTCCTGCCTCGCTCGATGCGGCATACGATGGTGCATCATTTGGTTTTTCGTCACAAATGAACGCAGCGCCGGTCCAGCCCGTACGCTTGGCAATAGTTGAATAGGTGCCACCGTCACTTTGGCGAGTATCGCCAATCATACAAAATCGTTGAATGTGTGGTGCATTGCGCAGGCGTTGTGCTGCGTGCAGAATCGTTACAGCCACATTTGCGTAGGCCTCATCACCTTTGCGTGGTTGTGTGTTCGGCGCGATGTCCGCTAACCCGGGGAGACGTGCATCAGCTGGGCGAATGTTGCGATATGCTACAAAATCGTCCAACAAATCAGCAACTGCATGTAGGCCGTAGATCTGCATTATCGACTCCTCTAACGGTTTGTGTACCCTGCGGCCACAAGAAGCTCGGCATTAAGAATCGCGCCGCCGGCTGCGCCGCGGATAGTATTGTGCGAGAGGACGACCATGCGCAGTTCATTGATTGGACAACTGCGAATACGCCCGATTGAAACGGCCATACCATTGCCTAGTTCACGGTCGCGTCGTGGCTGCGGTCGCTCGGGATGGGTGTGGATAACTAGCGGTTGAGCAGGGGCACTTGGTAGCGAACGGACGATTGCTGGGGCTTGCCATTGTGCAAAGATTTCATTCGCTGATTCGCTCGTCACACCGCGTTGTGACTGTATTGAAAGCAGTGCGGTATGCCCGTCTATGACCGGTACACGCGTGACTTGTGCGCTGTACTGAGTCGTACTTGAGATAATAGCACCACTTTGGTACGAACCAAGAATCTTGCCTGGTTCTGTTTCGATTTTTTCTTCTTCAGTACCATTCGCGATATTGGGCACAATGTTGTCTATGATGTCCAGCGATGCGACGCCGGGATACCCCGCACCTGAAACAGCTTGGAGTGTAGAGGCAAATACACGTGTGAGTCCAACCGCATCATGTAACGGTTTGAGTGCCATGGCAATGCCAATGACCGAACAATTTGGATTTGTCACCAATGCACCACGCCAACCACGCGCTCGGCGTTGATCATCGATGAGATTCACATGTTCTGGATTTACTTCTGGAATAATCAATGGCACATCAGCAGTCATGCGGTACGCCGATGCGTTCGAGCATACCGCGGTGTGTGCTGCCCAAAGTGGTTCATAGAGTTTGGCGGCATCTGTGGGGAGTGCGGACAGCGCGAGTGCAACATCTGCTACACGGTCGCTTGGTTGCACAATCATCTCGGCAATATGTGCGGGTGGTGCACCATCGAGAATCCAACGGACTAACTCGCCGTATGGTCGACCAATCGTGCGATCAGATCCCGTCAGGACGGTAATCTCGAACCACGGATGATCGGCTAGGAGTTGTATCATGCGCTGGCCTACTGCACCCGTCGCCCCGAGGATGGCAATAGGAATTCGCTTGTTGGTCATTTTGTACCTCCTACGGAATAACGATACACCATGTGTAGTGCATCAATTTCTAGATTATCGATAAACAAAGGCGCTGTTTCGTAATCACCCCTACACCAGCGCAAGCTCGTGGAGTGCTTTCACTGCGGTATCACCGTCTGTGGCAGCAACCACGATACTAATTGAGCATTCACTCGAACCTTGGGCGATGACCAGGATATTGACTCCTGCTTCGGCGATTGCGCCAAAGACGCGTGCGGCTACTCCAGGACGCTCATGAATACCAACACCGACGACAGTTACAATCACGACATCATCGCGTGATTTGATTTGGTCGATGTCTCCGCGTGCGATTTCGTGATGCATCGCTGCCTGAAGTCCTTGTACAACGGCATGTGTTGATACATTGGGAATCACGAAACAGATGCTCTGTTCAGAAGAGGCTTGCGATATCATGAGTACATTTGCACCAGCGTGTGCCACGGCACTAAACGTGCGGGCTGCGACTCCTTGGACGCCAATCATACCGCGACCCTCGACAGTGATGAGATTCATGTTGCGGATGACCGTCACCGCACGAATCGCGTGTATTGTTGGTTCGGCCACGCGGGTTACCAGCGTGCCTGGATGACTCGGATTGAACGTGTTGCGAATGCGGATTGGGATGCCACGTTCGATCACAGGACGAATTGTTTTTGGGTGCAATACTTTGGCACCAAAGTATGCTAATTCACTCATCTCCGCATATGACAGATGATTGAGGACTTTGGCATTGCCCACTAGGCGGGGGTCAGTTGTCATAACGCCATCAACATCAGTGTAGATGTCGACTTCGTCAGCGTCGAGTGCTTCGCCAAAAATCGCTCCGCTATAATCACTACCGCCGCGCCCGAGTGTCGTGACTGCGCCTTCTGCAGTACTGCCGATGAATCCTGTGATGACTGGAGTGATGCCTTGTTCAAAAAGCGGCAAGATTTTGGCTCGTATCTGGTCTCGGGTTTGTGGATAGATTGGTGCGCCGTTGCCAAATTCGGCTGTGGTGAGTACCACGGTATTTGCATCAACAACTGCGGCCTTGACTCCGTTTGCATTCAGTGCAGCGGCCACAAGTCGGACACTCATTCGCTCGCCGAGGCTCGCTATCGCGTCAAGTGCACGGGGTGATGCTTCACCGAGTACACTTACTGCCTGGACGAGTAACTCATACTCCGCGATGAGCATATTTATTTCCTGTGCGACAGGCTCATTTGCACCACCGCATAACTCGGTGAGTGTGGTCATGTGTCGGTGCCGCATCGTAGCAGCATTCGCACTTGCACTTGCGCGGTCTCCACGTGCAGCTGCTGTCGCGCCATTCAAAAGCAAATCAGTCACGCCACTCATCGCCGATACGACTACGGCTACATGATTCCATGCGGCTTTCTGATCACGGGTAATTTGGCAGAGCATCGTAATGGCGTTGGTGCTACCGACGGACGTACCACCGAATTTCATTGCAAGCACACTCATGATTGTGTCTTTCTTTATTACAAACCAAGCCAACTGGTAATTGCGTTCATGTTGGCTGGAATTGGTTCTGGGGCAGCAAACTGGTCTACTGCGGTGTTGGGATCTTTCAACCCGTGACCAGTTAAAACGGCGACATACGTTCCGTTTGTATCTACTTTGCCGGCCTTGACGAGCATGCGTAGCCCGGCGACACCTGCAGCAGATGCAGGCTCGATGAACACGCCTTCCATCCTGGCCAAATCGCGCCACGAAGCAAGAATTTGTTCATCGGTGACGGCATCGATGATTCCCGATGATTCATCCCGTGCACTCAGTGCGTAGCACCAACTTGCCGGATTGCCAATGCGAATTGCGGTGGCGATTGTTTCGGGGTAGGCGATCGGTTCACCACGTACAATGGCGGCTGAACCGCTTGCTTCGAAACCGAGCATGCGTGGCAGTGCGTTGATTTTGCCGTGGGCGTGGTACTGTTTAAAGCCGTGCCAATATGCGGTGATATTTCCCGCATTCCCTACCGGTAAACAGAGACCATCAGGAGCACGTCCGAGCACATCGCAGATTTCGTAAGCTGCGGTAGCCTGGCCATCAATACGGTATGGATTTACAGAGTTGACCAGGGTCAACGGATGTTTATCTGAGATTTCACGTACGATGCGTAATGCATCATCGAAGTTTCCATCAATCACAAGGAGTCGGGCTCCGTACATCAATGCTTGGGCAAGCTTGCCTAACGCAATTTTGCCTGACGGCACCACAACAACGGCTTCAATACCTGCCCGAGCAGCGTATGCGGCAGCACTCGCTGATGTATTCCCCGTGGACGCACATATCACACATTTTGAACCGGCTTCGACGGCTTTGGCGACAGCCATCACCATACCACGGTCTTTAAATGAACCAGTGGGATTCATGCTTTCTAACTTCACATAAAGTTCGCGCACACCAATTGCCGCTGCGAGTTTCGGCACAGGGAGCAATGGGGTGTGCCCTTCACTCAAGGTAAGTCTCGGCGTGTTGGCGGTGCCTTTCAATCAAAAACCCCCCTCCCTGTTTGGGAGGGGGGGTGACTACTTCGTCATCCAGCTAACAACCACCTCGCCAAACGCGTCTATCCGCACGTGTAGTGCGGGTTGTAGTAGTAGTGGTTGTTGTCATCACATAACGTGTAACTAAGCTCATGCGTGTATGATACGACGACGTCGTTCAGATGTCAACTTCGCACGCGCTGACAAACTCTATTCACAACCGCTATAATAGACAAGGAACGTTGAGTAAGGTACTGCCATGTATAATTCCACATTAGTTGCGATTGACGTTGAAGCAACTGGCTTGAGTGATATAGATGATGAAATTATAGAAGTAGCGGCGGTGCGCTTTCGTGGAAATGAAATTCTCGATACATTTACCCAGCTGGTCAAACCTTCTATTCCGATACCACTAAAAATCGCGCGCATCACGCACATTACTGATGAAATGGTGCGTGATGCCCCGGAATTTGCAGAGGTGCGTACGCAATTACGTGCGTTTATCGGTGATGACCCTGTAATTGGCCATAATGTCGATTTTGATATTCGCATGCTTGCCAGTTCTGGATTACGCATCAAGCAGCATGCCATTGATACCTTTGAGCTTGCGATTCTGGTTGTACCGCAAGCAAAGAGTTTTAAATTAGGTGATTTAGTCACGTCTCTTGATGCATCTGTGCAATCAGAAGGTATTGCCCATCGCGCATTATATGATGCGCAGATGACTCACGCGTTGTTCTGTAGACTCTACGAGCTGTTGCTCCAAAATGAACCTGATACGATTGCCGACGTCGTACGATTGACGCGCAATCTCACGGTGTGGCCGCTGCGCGCTGTGTTTGAAGAAGCCCTGCGCGAGGCGGCACGGCGCGCGATGACACGACACGATGCACGGGCGGTCCGCTCACTCGATGATTATCTGCCACTTGAGGCAACGAACTCGTCGCAGATCATCAAACCGGCCGTTATCGATCGCATCTTTTCACAAAATGGTGCACTTGGACGCCTTTTCCCTGGTTACGAACAACGCGAACCGCAAGTCGTCATGTCCCACGCTGTGGCTGATTCACTCAATCAATCCCATCACTTAATCGTGGAAGCAGGTACAGGTACTGGGAAGGGTATGGCGTATCTTGTGCCGTCTGCGTTGCACGCACTCGAACGTGGCCAGCGTGTCGTCCTTGCGACCCATACAATTAACCTGCAGGATCAACTCTTTTTCAAGGATATTCCAACGCTTGTGAATATTTTTGACAACGAGCGAAGTGCAGGAAATACCAGCATTCCTGATGTGCATTTGCAATCCGCACTGCTCAAAGGCCGGAGCAATTATCTCTGTTTGCATCGGTTTGATCAACAAAAAATGGCCGTTGGAACAGCTGATGATGAAACACGTGCACTCCTCAAAGTATCGATGTGGGCAAACTCAACGGAATCCGGTGATCGCAACGAGATATCACTATTCGACAAAGAACTAGTGGTCTGGGACCGCGTGCATGCTGGTTTTGATATGTGTACTGGTCCGGCGTGTAGTTACTTTGACCAATGCTGGTTTTTTCATGCTCGGCGCAAAGCCGAAGCTGCGCATCTTGTGGTGGTAAATCATGCGTTGTTGCTTGCCGATATGGTCACCGAGTCGCCGATTTTGCCTGCCTATGACCATGTGGTCATCGATGAGGCGCATAATCTCGAAGACGTGGCCACTGATCAGTTTGGATGGCGCATTGCCTACGACGATATTCAGTCATTTTTTGATTCGTTGATTCATGATGGTGGCCCGAATCAAGCTGAAGGGCTTTTGTCACGATTACCAGGCTTTCTTAAAGGGAGTGTAGCTGGGCCAGACGTCGTTGAACGCATGTCGCGTATTGTGCAACGCGTCTCCCCGCACATCGAGCGTGCACGCGAACATGCAACTGCGCTGTTCATGGTGTTGCATAAGTGTTGCATGCATCAAGCCGAAACGAACGCGTATGACGCTCGCGTGCGTATCGTCCCCGCACTACGGCGTACCGCACAATGGGTGGAAATTCAACAACAGTGGGAATCAACGGGTCTGACATTCCAAAATATTGCCACACAACTTGCAGACCTGCAACAGTTGGTCGATGCGTTGGCCAATGCGTCGCTTCCAGAATACGAGGCACTTGCGTCGCAGACCAAAGCACTAAATCGATTTGTCGTTGAGTTTTTGCATCAGATGAATAATTTCATCAGCGGCAGCGATGAGAACGCTATCACGTGGATGATTCATGATCGTAACCGCGATGTGTTGCGCTTGGCGACGGCTCCACTCGAAGTTGCATCATTGTTGCGTGAACGGCTTTTCGACAAAAAAGCAAGCGTCGTATTGACCTCTGCGACGATGTCAGTCAATGGTCAATTTGAGTATCTCAAAAAACGTCTCGGTGTCGATACAGACAAGCAACTGCAACTCGATTCGCCATACAACTACGAAGATCAGGTGTTGCTCTATTTACCGCAGGATATTCCAGAACCACGCGATGATGCGTATCAATATTTGCTCGAACAAGCGATTGTCGATGTGTGCGTGGCCGCCGAAGGCCGCACGCTGGTCTTGTTCACCGCCACAAGTGCCCTCCGTGCTACCTATCAATCGTTGTCGGAAACCCTTGCCGACCAAGGGATAAACGTGCTTGGGCAGGGGATTGATGGTTCGCGCAAAAGTATCCTGGATCGCTTCAAATCTGATCCACGTACAGTACTCTTTGGCACTGCGAGTTTCTGGGAAGGCGTGGATGTGGTCGGCGATGCGCTCTCTGCACTTGTCATAACAAAGTTGCCATTTGCTGTCCCGTCTGACCCAATCTATGCCGCACGTGCCGAACAGTTCGAAGACGCATTCAACGAGTACTCGTTGCCGCAGTCGATTTTGAAGTTCAAGCAAGGGTTTGGGCGATTGGTACGTGCCAAAGACGATCGCGGTGTGGTTGTTGTTCTCGACCGCCGGCTTTCGAGCAAACGATACGGGCAGCAATTTTTGCAATCGCTGCCCGCTACACAAGTCCGAACTGGCCCACTCCGGGCACTCGCTTCTGTTGTCAGACGGATGGTGCCTCCGCTGGATTCGCAGTAATTGCAGCAAACTGTCGTTGGTAGAGGTCGGCATACATCCCACCACGCTGCAATAGTTGTTCGTGGTTGCCAATCTCGACGACTTTGCCATGATCGAGCACAACAATACGGTCTGCGCCGCGAATCGTAGATAGGCGATGTGCGATGACAAAGCTGGTGCGTCCCTTGAGTAGTCGTTCCAACGCCTGTTGAATGAGCAATTCTGTGCGCGTATCGACGCTACTGGTGGCTTCGTCGAGAATCAACAACCGTGGTTTGGCCAAAATTGCTCGGGCGATGCCGATGAGTTGGCGTTGCCCTTGGCTGAGTGCAACGCCTTTGGCACCGAGGATGGTGTTGTACCCTTCAGGTAATGCTGCAATGAAGTGATGCGCATTTGCATCACGCGCAGCTGCTTCGATATCGGCATCACTCGCATCGAGTTTGCCGTAGCGAATGTTGTTTCGCACCGTATCAGAAAACAAAAATGTCTCTTGCAGTACCATACTCATGTGTTGACGTAATGAGCGCGCATGATACTCTTTTATCGACAGCCCATCGATGAGAATATCGCCCTTTGCAATGTCGTAGAGTCGAGGAATGAGCGATACCAGAGACGTTTTACCCGAGCCGGTAGGCCCGACTACCGCTATCATTTCGCCGGGTGTTACATCGAGTGACACATCTTGTAGGACCCACTCGCCTTCGCCAGCTTGGCCTTTGCGTGCACCGTAACGAAACCAGACATTGCGAAATGATACCGCTCCTGTGAGTTCTTCGACTTGCTTTTGATGTGGCTCGAGGGGCATATCTGCAGGCATGTCGATGAGCGTGAATGTGCGCTCCGCTGCAGCGATAGCAGACTGCGCCGTAGTGAAAAATGCCGACATTGCTTGGATTGGTTGAAAGAAAAATGCAATATATGACAAGAATGCAACCACGGTACCCGGTGTGACTGCGTTGGTGATAACCAAGTAGCCACCATAGCCTGCCACAATGGCGACGCCTATTGAAGCGAGCACATTGACGAGAGGACCAAAGGCTGATGTAATCGCGGTGGCCGTCATGTTTGCATCGCGATTCGCTGCATTACGCACTGCAAAGCGTTCACGATTGACATCGGTGCGTGTAAATGCCTGCGCTACTTTGACGCCGGCTATTTCTTCTTGGATGTCTGACGATACATCGCCAATCGATTCGCGTGTCTTGCGATATGCACGTCGTGCCATCGAGGCAAACACTTGCGTCATAATCAGCAAAATAGGTACTAAAGACAAGCTGGCCAACGATAAACGGACATCGAGAATGAACATGGCAATGATGATACCAATGAGCGTAAACAGATTGCCAATCATCATGTTGAGACCCTGGCCGAGCAACTGTGTAATTACATCGATGTCGTTGACGATGCGCGACATCAGGTCCCCTGCAGGATTCTGGTCAAAAAACCGTAACGACAGCTTTTGGAGATGTGCGAATAATTCAGCACGCATTTTTGCGATGGTACGCTGACCGATTTGACCCATGTACTGGAATGCCAATCGGGATGTGAATGCCCCAATTAAGTAACATACAAGCAACGCGAGCATGTACTTGAGCAGTAAATCGGTATCTTTGGTGGTGATGGCATCATCGACGGCGCGCCCAATCAACACCGGACTGAGCGACTGGTTGACGGCGCTAATCAATGCCAGCAAGATAATCCACACAAACGACCATGCATATGGACGGAGATACCCAGCGAGCCGTCGTGCTGTGGTGCTGGTGTTTTCGGCTTTGCCTTCTGGCAAAGATGCCATGCCGCGAATTCCATTCCACATTAGCGTGCTCCTTCGAGGGCGATTTGCTGCCCGAATTGTGAGTCGATGATTTCGCCATATATTGCATTATCGCGGAGCAAGTCATCATGTTTGCCTTGACCCACAATTTTGCCACTATCAAGCAGTAAGATGACATCAGCATTCCGGACAGTGCTTATGCGCTGTGCGATGACGAACGACGTCCGGTTATGCATTAACTGGTCAAGCGCTTGCTGAATTTTGAATTCCGTTTCTGCATCGACTGCCGAAGTACTATCGTCGAGAATGAGAATCTTGGGATCGAGCAAGAGTGCGCGGGCAATTGCGATGCGTTGCCGTTGGCCACCAGAGAGTCCGACACCACGTTCACCGACGATGGTCTCGTACCCATCTGGAAGTTCACGGATGAATGCATCTGCTTGGGCGCGCACAGCGGCTGATTCAACATCGGCAAACGTGGCATTTGGGCGTCCGTACGCAATGTTGTCTCGTATAGTGCCACTAAACAGCATGCTTTCTTGGAGCACGATGCCGATCTGATGTCGCAGACTGTCAATGGTTACATCTCGGACATCGTGTCCATCAATGCGTACATGCCCACCGGTGACATCATAAAACCGTGGAATCAAATTGACGATGGAACTTTTGCCACTACCGGTTGTGCCGAGGATTGCAACCGTTGTCCCTGCTGGAATGTCAAATGAGATGCCGTCTAGGACTTTATTGGCAGAACCAGCGTAGCGGAGCGTTACATTCTCGAATGCGACATGTCCCACAATAGGTGGCAGAATCGATGCATTTGGCGCATCAGATACATCGTTTTTGGTATCAAAAAGTTCGAGAATGCGGTCATTACTGACTGTTGCACGAGATATTTGTGCGGCGATCATGCCAAGCATGAAAAGTGGTTGGAAGAGGAGCGTCAAATAGGTGTTAAAGGCAATCAGTTGTCCAACGCTTATCTCACCACTCATCACTTTGTATCCGCCTACCCAGATGATGACCAATGTACCGAGATTGTTGATGAGGAAAATCAACGGGAAGGAACTCGACATTGCCACAACCGCCTGTAGATTCATATCGAGCAATGAATCGTTGCGTTCTGCGAAGCGTGATTGTTCGTATTCTTCACGGCCAAAGGCTTTGACGAGTCGCACACCGCTAATGTTCTCTTGCAGCACCACATTTAGTAATCCGAGGCGTTGCTGGATACCCTCCCACATCGGGCGCACAACGCGCATGAAGTATCCGAGGACTACCATTGACGGTGGGATAAAGATGAGTGCCACAAGTGTGAGTTGCCAGTTCATCGAAAATAGCGCAACTAGGCTACCAATGATCATCAGCACGGCGCCGACGAATTGCATTAGGCCACCTGCAATAAACGAACGCACTTGTTCCACATCACTCGTGAGGCGCGTCATGAGTTGTCCGGCTTGGGTGCGGTCATGATACGCAAAACTGAGAGACTGTATTTTCTCAAAGAGCACATTACGAATATCAAATGCATAGGACTGCGAAACTTGTTCAGCCCAGTAACTCTGCGAGAAACTAGTAATGCCGCGCACAATGGCGAGCAGGACGAGCCAACCTGCTCCATACAATATGGGATCCCATACACGCAACATGATGCCATGGTCGAGTATATCGCGTAGTATCATCGGGCTGTATAAATTGGCGACAGAACTCAAAATGAGGCTTATCCACGATCCGAGAAATAACAGCCAATAGGATGTGAGTTGACCGAGCATACGCCGGATATTTTTCATTATTGACCTCCCATGAGCACGGTATGTGCCACAGGTATTGTAAGCCTATTTAGTTAAAAAGTGTATCAATCAAATAGGTGATTTCAGCCGATCATTGCTCCCTGTGATGAATTGTTCTTTTAATGTGGTGCGTTGAATTACCATGGTGTTGGCGTACCAGCTTGCATGTGCAAGTGGGGTGGGAAATACCGGTGCATAACAACGAGTGGTGAACAAGGCAAGGAATTGTGCGCGACTCAATGTTCTATTGCCTGGGTAGTCTTCTGCGATTCCATCACCATCGCGATCGATGTTGTTGCTCGTTATCAAAAAATCACCTAATTCAGGCCACTGACTATCAATCACATAGTATTCTTGTCGTGTTGTACCTGTCGCATCAACATATCGGTCACTATACCCGACCAAGACTACGGCATGTTGCCCAAAGATACGCCGCCGCCCGATTTGCGTCGCCGTATAAATGTCAACTATAGAAGGGATGCGCATGTCAATTAATTGACATAACACTTTTTCGCAATCCGTATATCGGAGATTGCCAAAATGACTCCCGTAACCACGCCGTTGTAGTTGACGACTTTTGAAATATGGAAACGTGCCACCCAAACGGGGTTGGAACCAGATGCCTAATTCGCTGATGAATTCATGAGGGGTGTATGAAAGCGATGCTGTCGACAAATTCAACACATTAGATAGAGACGTCACACTACAAGCATTTTTTACTTGGCCAATGACTGGCCATGTTGTTGTGGGACCATCAAACACAGAGTGCACATAAGTGGGAAAGTGCATACCACAGCCTTTATTGACAGTTAAAGATTAGGCGTATTATACTAGCCACTGCAACATATGTTGCCACAAGTACATAACTGATGAGATGACCCGCTAGCCCGGATGCTAGGGCGTAAAGGTGGAAGACGGTGAAAGTCCGTCGCTGTGCCGCAACTGTAAGTATTGTACGCAATACAAGCCAGGAAACCTGTCTCATCACGTACGTGGTTGTTGCCTTCTCGAGCAAGGGAGGGGCCATGATGAATGACGTGCCGTTGCGCATTGTCATTCGGATTGCCCTCGCATATGCGAGGGTTTTTATTTACTTTGTGAAAGGAATCGGGTATGCAGAACATTTGGCGACGTCTTATCTTGTCTGTGGTGCTTCTGTTAGTCGGCTGCGCACAAGCAATGCCCAATGCTGATCCTACAGCGACAGTTGTTGAACCTACTGCAGTGACAGTCATGCCAACAGCAACTGTCGTAGCGCCGGTAACGACATCGGTCGTAGATGGTGCTGGGCGCACGGTGCAAATTCCAGCTATGGTGGAACGAATAGTATCGTTGGCACCAAGCACCACAGAAATTGTCTATGCACTAGGCAAAGGTGATGCAATTGTTGCGGTAGACATGTTCAGTGATTATCCGGCACAAGTCAGTGCACTGCCCAAAATCTCAAATCCTGATATGAGCTACAACTACGAACAAATCACCACCTTGCAACCAGATGTGGTATTTGCTGCGGCCATTACGAGTCCTGATGCTATCGCTTCACTCGAGAAACTCAAGATCCCAGTAATTGTTGTTGGTTCGTTTACAACCACAATGACTAGCGTCCAAAGTGATATCACGTTGGTGGGTGAAGTACTCGGAGTTCAATCTGATGCCAAGGCATTGACTACGCAAATGCAGCAGGGATGGGATGCGATTGCAGCGAAAGTCAAAGACAGCCCTACCACCCCTACGGTCTTTTGGGAGCTCGATGCAACTGATCCGAGTAAGCCGTATACAGTGGGGAAAGGTAGTTTCATCACGGATATGATGGTCACCGCAGGTGCAAAAAACGTCTTTGCCGATGTAGATAATCCGTATCCACAGGTAAGCATCGAACAAGTAATTGCTGCTGCGCCAGATATCATCATTCTCTCTGATGCCGCGTACGGCGTGACCCCCGAACAGGTATACGCGCGACCAGGCTGGGATTCAATCCCTGCGGTCAAAAACAAACAAGTATTCCCTATCGATGATAACTTGGTGAGTCGTCCCGGACCACGTATCGTGGAAGGATTGGCTGCAGTCGTGCAAATCGTCCATCCTGAGGTGAAGTAATAATGACTAACGTCGAGTCCCAGTACAAGATCCGGCTTGTTCGTAGCTCGGCGTTTTTTGTTGCACTGGTGTGTTGTGCAGTGCTGTTTGTGGTGGGAATCATGCTTGGTAGTGTGATAATCCCACCACAGACCATTGTGCACGTCGTATGGGGCTGGATTACTGGTGATTTGCCGCTGGATGTCCCACAAAGTGTAATCACGATTATTACGACGATCCGGTTGCCACGAATCGTCATGGTTGCCTTGGCTGGTGCTGCGTTAGCGAGTTCTGGGGCGGCGTATCAGGGATTGTTTCGAAATCCCCTTGCCGACCCATATATCATCGGTGTTGCAGCCGGTGCTGGTCTGGGTGCGATACTAGCTGTTGCCATCTTTGGTGGAGTCATTCTGGCTTGGTATCAGCTTTCACTCGGGGCATTTATCGGTGCATTAGCGGTGGTCGTGGTCGTATATGCGTTAGCGCGCACGCGTCCTGGATCGATGAGTCATGATTTAATTTTGGCTGGGGTGGCGCTGGGGGCGCTCGCTAATGCTATCACTACGTTTGTCATGATGCGGCTTGGCCGGCAACTTTCGCAGTTGCTGGGATTTTTGCTGGGTAGCACCGGTAGCGTTGGCTGGGATGCAGTGGGGATTTTGTCTGCGAGTGTCTGCGTTGGACTGTTCTTGTTGGTCATCGCTGCCCGTGATCTCAATGTCCTGTTGTTTAGCGAAGAACAGGCGCTGTATCTGGGCATCAATGTCGCCCGTATCCGCATGCTTGTGATTGTCGGGGCCACGTTGATGACTGCCACTGCGGTTGCATTTCATGGACTCATCGGGTTTGTCGGCATCATTGTGCCGCATTCAATTCGACTCCTAGTGGGAGGAGATCACCGGCGTTTGATTCCATTGTCGGCGATTGCGGGCGCAGCGTTCCTGTTGTTTGCCGATATCATCGCACGTACGATTCAGTCACCACAAGAAATTCCTGTAGGGATTGTGACTGCATGTTGTGGCGCACCGTTCTTTCTCTGGCAACTGTTACGACACAGGCAATCATTATGACTGCATTCGTTTCTCTCGCTCACGCACATGTAGCCTATGGTTACACTGCAATTCTACATAACGTTAATTTGGACATTCAAACAGGTGAAATCCTCGTTTTCATTGGACCAAATGGTGCCGGCA
>CAZIKU010000011.1:0-29538 GCA_964539815.1 uncultured Klebsiella sp.
ACGACATCGTCAACGCCGAAGTCACCAAGGTGCTCAAGGAGGGTAAGGACCCCGTGCAAGCCATGAAGGATGCCGAGGCCGCCGCTCTCAAGGCCATCGAAGGTGCCACTCCGTAATCCTGTCTGATCAACTCATGGGAGAGGCTGTAAACAGCCTCTCCCACACTATTTCTCCCAAACGTCACACTAAATCGCGAGGTGCTCATGGCTTCCACGACTTTTACGTCAGCGGAACGCGCTGCACAAGACCGCCGCACGCGCCGCAAAGAGGCTAAACGCAATGCGTGGGCCTACGTGTTCGTTAGCCCGTTCTACTTTCTGTACGCAGTGTTTGGGTTTTTCCCGTTAGCGTATGGTATTTGGCTATCGTTTCACCAATGGGATGGTATTTCCCCCATGAAGTGGGTCGGATTGTCAAATTATGTCAAACTCTTTACTGCCGATGAAACGTGGTGGAAAGCAATCTATAACACAGTTTGGCTTTTCTTCGGGGCCACCACACCGCAACTCATCTTTGCGCTGGTGCTCGCATTTATCATCAACAGTGGTTATGTCCGTTTCAAAGATTTCTTCCGCGCTGCGTACTTCATGCCGTTTGTGGCCTCTGCAGTTGCAGTAGGTATTCTGTTCACGTCGCTCTTTGGTATGCAATACGGCATGTTTAATTATGCCTTGTCTGCAATCGGGGTCACACCCATGTTGACTCAGGGTGACAAATGCGTCACATGGGCCATTGAGACAAATTCTCTGGGTTGTGCAATTGACTGGCTTGGTTCTGCCACCTGGCTCAAGCCGTCCATTACACTCGTCACGCTCTGGCAATGGACCGGTTATTCGATGATTATCTTTTTGGCTGGTCTGCAGTCGATTAATCCCGAATTATACGAAGCCGCTCGTGTCGACGGTGCCAGCACAACGGACATCTTCATACGGATTACAATGCCGCTCATGCAAGGAGTCATTCTGTTCCAAGTAGTGACATCCATCATTGGCGCCATGCAAAACTTCGACATTCCTGTCATGCTAGCAGGAGGCACGCAGTCGTCAGCCCCTGGTGGTACCGATCAAGCCGGGCTTACCGCGATGATGCAACTCTACTGGTCTGCCTTTAAATATAATACGGGCTCCAAGAGTGGATTTGGTTATGCGTCGGCCATGTCGTTTGTACTCTTCTTTATCATCGTGATTTTCTCGTACACATACAACCGTTTTAACGGCCAGAATCCGACGGAGAACTAGTATGGCCACTACCACTTTGGCACGCAATCGTCGCAACCGCGACCGCCTCGCAAGCCCAGTCACCATGGCTATTTTGTATGTCTTTCTCACGATTACTGCACTCGCATCAGCGTTCCCGTTCTACTACATGCTCGTGACATCGACATACCGCACCGTCGACATCCTGCGCATTCCACCACCAATCTGGTTCGGCCAAGCATGGATGCAGAACTACAATCAGCTGCTGTCACAAGATGGCTTGCCTTATTTCTGGACATCGGTCATCAACAGCCTTTCGATTGCATCGCTACATACAATAGCCGTACTATTCTTTTGTTCATTGGCAGGATACGGCTTCGCCAAGTTTCGCTTCCCCGGCCGAGATATCCTTTTTGCGTTCTTGATTGCAACGTTGATGGTTCCTGGCGCACTCGGCTTGATTCCATCATTTGTGGTCATGCGCACGTTAGGCTGGATCGAAACCTGGTATCCGCTCATTGTGCCGGGTATGGCCAATGCGTTTGGGATTTTCTGGATGCGTCAATACATCGAAAGTGCAGTACCCAACGACATGATGGATGCTGCACGCATTGATGGCGCCCGCGAATTTGGTATTTATACCAGTATCGTGCTCCCCGTCATTGCTCCTGCACTCGGTGCATTGGCGATTTTGACATTCATGGGCAAATGGAATGAGTTCCAATTCCCATTGCTTATTCTCAAAGCCCAAGAAACATACACGCTCCCAGTGGCATTGAGTACGCTACGCTCACTACGCGGTACCGAAATCGGTGTGCAAATTCTGGGATCGAGCATTGCAATTATCCCGATTTTGATTGTGTTCATCATGGCATCACGTCAATTCATGGCCGGCTTGACCGCAGGTGCCGTGAAGTAACTGGTTCTAGGAATGGTCTATGGCATCACTGCATCGTCTTTTCATCATCGGCTGCACATCGCTCATGCTTTTGGCATGTAGCGGTGTGCAGTCTTCGCCTCTCCTCACGTCGAAACCAAGCGTTCCCGCAACTGCGGTCGCACAACCATATACGACACAAGCCATCCAACCCTCACGCACACGCTGTTTCGACGAAACAGGCTTCTGTGTCAGTGACCCATTCCTCGCATACTGGGAAAACAATGGCGGTGTGGCAACATTCGGCTTCCCAGTAAGCGATGTGCATGTCACAACCATCGAAGATCAGTGGACAGGACCGGTACAGTGGTTCGAGCGTGACCGCCTCGAAGATCACGGTGATGCAGGTGTGCTCACTGGACGCCTAGGCGTCACGGCACTTGCACTCCAAGGTCGTCCGTGGGTCCAAGGTGCCGAAGTGGCCACTGATGGCTGCCAACTCTTCAATGAAACAGGCTACAACGTGTGCGAGCCGTTTTTGTCATTTTGGCGCCAAAACGGTGGAGTCGCGCGGTTTGGATTTCCAATCTCTGGGCGATTCATCGAGAAAGCGGACACCTGGAGTGGTGCCGTCCAGTATTTCGAACGCCAACGCATGGAGTTGCATCGGAACGACATCACCACCAAAGACGAAGTCATGCTTGGCCGTCTCGGTAGCGTGATATGCGCCAGTGATGCCTCACTTTGTGCACCACCGAAGGTACAACCCTGTGCTACGACATTTGCACGGCACGAACTCGCACATACCACAACATCTGGCCCTGCCGGTGATTATGTCTACACAAGTAATGGCAGTGGACTGGCGGTGGGCGATCTCAACAGTGATGGACTAAACGATATCGTGCTCGGGAATCTTGCTGGCCCGGTGAGTGTACTCATCAATCAAGGCCAGTTCTCGTTTACCAAATATGAAACAGCACTGAGTGATGTACGGGCGCTGGCGATTGTTGATATTGACGGTGACGGTACAAACGAACTTGTGGCCACACGTAGATTTCAACGCCCAGTCTATGCGAACTGGCGCGATAATTCCCTTGCAATTAATGACATGCCAGACATCTATAGTTCGTTCTATGCCATGGGATGGCATGACCTCAATGGTGATGGACGCTTGGATGTCGTCTTTGGCACGTACGATACCGAACAACTCAAAGAACAAGGACTGATTTTCACACAACGTGGTGGCGGTGGCGTCTTTGTCTACTACCGCACCGATACTGGGTACAAAGGCGAACGACTCAACAACCAGGCCGATGCGCTCGCAGTGGCGTTCCCCGACATCAATCATGACGGTATGAGTGATATTGTGGTCGGCAATGACTTCAATCGCAGAGATATGATTTGGTTGGCATCAGCACGTGGCTGGCAAGCCGATGAGCCATTCAAACAAACGACAGAAAACACCATGGGCATGTCCATGGCTGACATGAATAATGACGGGACATTCGAACTTTTTGCCACGGATATGAAGCCCTACGACCAGAGCACAGATACTATGGCAAAATGGCTACCGGTGATGAGTAAACTCACGCGCCCACTCAGCGCTGACGACCCACAATACCCAGAGAATTCACTGCAAGTCTTTGAAAATGGTACGTGGCACGACAAAGCGTATGACTACCAAATCGATGCAAGTGGTTGGAGCTGGTCGGGCAAATTCGGCGACCTCGACAACGACGGCTGGCAAGATTTATATGTGGTGAATGGCATGATTGCAAAGGATTTATTTGCACATCTCCCCGAGAAAGAGCTCATCGAAGCAAATATGCTCTTCCACAACAAACAAGGCAAAACGTTCGAACCAGTGGATTGGGGACTCAACGATACGAGTAGCGGTCGCGGCATGAGCATGGCAGACATGAACAACGACGGCCGCCTTGATGTAATCATCAATCCATTGAATTCTGCGGCAGTCGTGTATGAAAACACGCTGTGTCAAGGACGAAGCATCCGTGTCGCACTCAAAGACAACAGCCAAGCAAATACACATGCAATAGGTGCAATCGTCTACGTCACCATCGGCGACCAGACATTGACACGCACACTCACTACACTATCGGGATATCTATCAGGTGATGAAACAACGCTCCATTTCGGTATTGGTGATGCAACACAAGTCGATCGCATCAGCGTAGTCTGGCCAGATGGACATGTTTCACAACTCAATCAACAACCCGCAGACGCATTGATATCGATTACACGGGGAGAGTAACAATGGCCAACACACTGCAATTTCGCTTCCGCCAAATATTCGATTTACGTGCCGAAACAGAGTGGCTGATTTATGGCCTCGGCGTCGGTGGGCTCTTTGCATACATCGCCGCCCAACAAAAAATGCCGCTCTGGATTATCGCTGCATTTATCATCGCTGGCACACTCCCAGCCTATGCCCGTCATACATATGTGATTTATACGCGCTACGGATGGTGGAGTGCCGTGCTCACGATTCTTGTGGCAGCTCAGAGTTTTCATGGTGTCGAACATGTCGTACAGTGGATCCAATATCACATCTTGCGCTGGCCATTTTTTAAAGCGAGTGGAATTATTTCTGCCGCGAACGCAGAGTGGGTACACTTTGGCTGGAATTGGATAGTGCTGATTACCATGATTATTCTCGTTAAAGGCGGGCTACGCAACTGGGCAGCCTGGCTAATGCTCGCATGGACCACCGCACACACCGCGGAACACACGTATTTGATGTACCGCTATCAGCAAACACTTAGCGAGCTGGCAACCCTTGGTGCATGGGGGACTTCCGCCCAAGGGCTACCTGGATTCTTTGGACGTGATGGATGGTTGGCCACAAGCGATGTGACACGCAATTCATTTGTGTGCCGCTTGCCTGGACTGACCACGGCAGTGCGTTTAGACGTCCATTTCTGGTGGAATGTCGGTGAGACACTGCTTCTGATTCTGGCAACAACGCTCAAACTTAAGGATCATCATCCAACCACAAGCGATGCCCAACACGAATCAATTCAACGGTCATAAAGTAGGTACAGCATGGGCTTCGCTTCTCAGCGCAAATCGCAAGGTTTTTTCCAGCGGTTCGATTCAAACGACACGATCAGTCAGTTCCTAACGAGCTGGCTGATACTCGCGGCAACAGTTTTACCCATTCTTTTGCTCTACGATACATTCACCCAAGGAGTAACCTGGGTGGTATTGGTACTGACACTCTGTGCAAGTGGCTTGGCGATTTTCATCGCACACCAAATCCGCCAAGGTGAAGCAGCACCATTTTTTATCGGCTTATTGATTCTGTGTATCAATTATTATGTCATCGCAATCATAAGCATCGGCATTGAGACAACCATCCAATCGCTCTGGGCTGGAATCTGCGCTGCTATTGCTGCATCAGGGATTTTAGGAATTATCGTCACGCTGTGGATTCCACGCCATGATGCAGGTGACACCGATACGACGTTTTCTGCACTTGAAATTCTCGGTGTAGTGCTACTCTCAATTGCCGCATTGGTAGTGCGCTTTTATGGAATAGATGATATTCCTGTTGCAAGTAATCTCGAGGCAACATTTAGCCTCGATGCACTTGCCACGCAGCAAATAGCTGCAATTAATCCGATTGCATTCACATTTGAACCAGTTGCACGACTCTATGCGGTTGTACAAGGATGGTGCATGTATGTATTTGGCAACACGATCTTTAGTAGCCGCATACTTTCTGCACTTATTGGCAGTTTAACAGTGACTATGGTATATCTCGCAATGCGCGTCTTTATCGACAAACGGAGTGCGTGGCTCTCCGCACTCGCACTGATTACACTCAATCTGCATTTGGAATATAGTCGTGTGGGATTGAATATAATTGCGGATGCAGGACTGCTGTGTGCCATTCTTGCATGCTTTATGTATGGATGGCAAACTGGGCAACGAAGGTTTTATTTACTGGCAGGCGTATGTCTTGGTCTCTGCCAATACACATACCAAAGCGCCAAAATAATTCCAATCATCTTCGCATTATGGCTCTTGTTACTTGCATTTCATAGCTGGGATACAATCGAACCCCGTAAATATCATCTCAGTATGATGTGGAGCGTTGCGTTCGTCGTTGCACTTCCAATGGTATGGAATATCGCGCTTCACTGGAATTTCTATTACGAACGGCTGGTCGCGATTAGTATGTATGGTGTCAGCGAAAATCATCCAACGCCATGGGTTGATACCATCACTGCACAATCAACATCCCCCAAATGGCTCGTAATAATCATGTCTATTCGTGATGCTGCCGCTGCATTTATTGCAGTGCCACTCCGTGATGGATACGATGTTGGGAGTGCCATGCTGAGCGTACCTGCCGCCGTATTATTCATCGTTGGAATATTTTTAATGCTCCGCGAATATGCAGATCCGCGCTATTGGCTACTGTTTATTGGACTGTGTAGTGCAATAGTACTCAGCGCACTCACTATTGACACTCCCGCTGCACAACGCCTCGTATATATCACCCCATTCGTCGCCATCATCATTGGAATTGGCTTGGCTGAGTCTGGCCGCTGGTTTCGTCTCGAGTGGTTGCAAAGTGACTGGAGCATTCCCACGATAGTCACGCAAATATTGAGTATTGTGCTCGCAATCGGCATTGCCGGGTATGATGGCAACCGCTACATTCAACTAAATAATAATCGGGTAGATACCACCAATGAGAAGAGTGCCGCGCTGATTAGTCAGCATATCCGTGACTATCCAACAGGCTCACGCATCTATTTTTTCACACAACCGACACTGAGTTATCAAGAAAGTGCCCTGCTGGCGTTTGCTGCACCACAAGTTCGTGGGCTAGATGTCTACCCACCACTCACCACTGCGCCGACGTGGCAACTGAATGCGCCGATGAATAGTTTTGTCTTTACTCCAGAACGTTTTGCAGAATTGGCGTTGATTCGCCAACACTACCCTGGAGGTGATGAGTCACGTTTGTTCAAAGAAAACGGTGACACCCTATTGATAATTTACGATGTGGCTGGCGTATCACCGCTTTCTACCCCATAATGGCGATATGCTACAATAGCGGTATGTTGATATACACTGTGTGTCAACGCTGTCGCACCACCGATCAACGAGGATATATATGTCACAGCAACAGCCGGTTCTTTCGATTGTAGCACCTGTCTACGACGAAGAAATACTCCTCCCTGAGTTCTATCGACGAGTGGTCGCCGCCATCGAACCACTCGGCGTATCCTTTGAGATCGTGCTGGTCAATGATGGCTCGCATGATCGTTCTGGTGCAATCATGGATGAACTCCATGCCCAAGACAAACGCGTCAAAGTTATCCATTTTTCGCGAAATTTCGGACACCAAATTGCCATTACTGCTGGCACAGACCATGCCACAGGTCAGGCTGTGGCCGTGATTGATTCGGATCTCCAAGATCCACCCGAAGTCATCGTCGACATGTACCACAAATGGCGCGAAGGGTACCAAGTCATCTATGGTGTCCGCACCGAACGCGAAGGTGAAACTGCATTTAAACGGGCGACAGCAAGTGCGTTTTATCGTATCATTCGCCGCATCACGAATATTGATTTACCACTCGACACCGGCGATTTTCGCTTGATGGATGAACGGGTCGTGGCCGTAATGCGCGGCATGCGCGAGCACCACCGCTTTATGCGTGGATTATCTGTGTGGGTAGGCTTCAAACAGGCAGGGGTTCCGTATCGGCGTGACGCCCGTAAAGCCGGGGTAACCAAATACCCGCTCAAGAAAATGCTACGCTTTGCACTCGATGCAATCACGAGCTTTTCGTATTTGCCATTACAGTTAGCCACCTATAGTGGTTTCGTCATTGCCGGGATGAGCGTGGTCGCAATACTGATTGCCATCATCCTGCGCATCACAGGCAACGGTATTGCTGGTCAAGCCACGACATTGGTAAGCGTATTGTTCCTTGGTGGCATTCAGCTTATTTTCCTTGGCATCATCGGTGAATATCTCGGGCGCATCTACGATGAAGTCAAACGACGCCCGGTCTATATCGTCGCCACACGTCACGGGTTAGAGGCACCACGATTTGAGTAATATTCCCAAAGAAGCGACCTACGGTTCAATTGAAACGCATCGTGGCACCAAATTACACACCACCAAACCACCACGTGAGAAGGCGTTTCTGGTCGGCAGCGAACTCACGGGCGGACGAAGTGCGTGGCCTGCCGAAGATTCGCTAGCCGAGCTGGCGATGCTGGTTGATACGGCAGATATCGATGTGGTCGGTCAGCTTTATCAACGCCTCAAGCAACCCTTTTCACAGTATTTCATTGGCCCCGGCAAAGTCGAAGAAATCGCTGCGCAACGCGAAGCATTAGGCTTTGATTTAGTTATATTCGATGACGAATTGACCCCCGGACAGACGCGCAACCTCGAAGAAACACTCAAAGTACGCGTGCTTGACCGAACCACCATCATTCTCGACATCTTTGCCCAGCACGCCCGCACACGTGAAGGGCGCATCCAGGTCGAACTCGCACAGTACAAACACCTCTTGCCACGGTTGCGCCGTCAGTGGACACACCTCGAACGGCAAGCAGGCGGTGGTGGTGGATCTGCTGGCGGTGTGGTCGGGTTACGTGGTCCTGGTGAAACACAGCTCGAAGTCGACCGCCGCTTGGTCAGCAAACGCATCAGCGTCTTGGAACAACACATCAAAGAAATCCACACACAACGTGAAGTCTATCGCGATCGACGCCGTAGCGCGGGCATCCAAGTCGTTGCAATCGTCGGCTACACCAACGCTGGCAAGTCAACACTACTCAATGCAGTAGCCAATGCGAGTGTACGTGCCGAAGATCGACTCTTTGCCACGCTCGACCCCACCACTCGCCAAGTCAGCACGCCGGGAGGCACGCACTACCTCCTCACTGATACCGTAGGTTTTATCCAAAAACTCCCTACTGAGTTGGTCGTCGCCTTCCGTGCTACCCTCGAGGAAATTGCAGATGCTGATTTGTTGCTCCACGTTCTCGATATCACTCATCCCAATGCAGAACAACAGATGCAAACCGTGCTGGATACACTCAAGCAACTCGATGTGCACAACAAACCAATGCTGACTGTACTCAACAAAATCGATAAACTCGAAGGCGTCGACCAAGCAGAAGTCGCCGGTATGGCCGAATCACTCGGGTTACCACACGATTTTGTGGCAGTCTCTGCACAAAATCAGTGGGGACTCGATGCGCTTGCAGTGCGTATCGAGCAAATGCTCAAACAAGAAATGCAGGAATTACGCGCATATCTGCCATATCGGCGGGCCGATTTATTGCAGTTATGGCGGCAACGTGGAGTTGTCATGCACGAAGAATATGACGGGGATGGAGTTGTGGTCGAAGGACGCTTGCCAGCCGAACTCGTCCACATCATGCGGAGTGCAACGAAACAGTGAACGAACAAGGCAATCTCCCAGCATCCACGATGCGCAAAAACTACTACAAAGGAATTTTCAACGGGGCAGTCTTCTCGCTTGGTGAAGCAGCCAGCAATCCGGGATTGGTGCTCACACTCCTTGTCAGACAACTTGGCGGTTCGTTTTTTCTCATCAGCCTCCTACCCGTCATCCAAAACATCGGATATCTCTTACCACAACTAATTGTCGGTGGTCGCGTCCAAGCATTATCGTACAAATTACCGACGTATCGACTTTTTGCACTATTGCGCATCGTCGCCATGGTAGCTGTGGTTGTTTCATGTTTCTATGCAACGACTATTGATGCATCTGTGGCAATTTTCTTGATCATATTCAGCAATGCGCTCTTTTATTTTGGGGGTGGCGTTACCACACTCAGTTTCCAGGATGTTGTTGCCAAAATTGTCCCCAGCACTACCCGCGGACGGTTTTTTGGGATGCGGCAACTCTGTGGTGGATTACTCGCATTCCTCATCGGCGGGCCACTGGTGCGTTGGCTGCTGAGCGATACAAGTCCATTTGCATTTCCGTATAATTTTGCCATCATCAGTCTATTCAGCCTGTGCTGCTATGCAATGGCCATGGCTGTGTTTGCCACCGTCGAAGAGCCCAAAGCCCCACACGTGGTCCCCGCAATCCCATTCCGAGATGCGATTCGGGCAGCACCACAAATGCTGCGCGGGAACGCCTTGTATCGCCGCTTCATTTGGGCACGCCTATGCCTGCTTATCGGGCGTATTGCCGAGCCATTTTATATCATCTACATCACCGAACAATTGCACTTACCCAAAAGCACATCCGGATCACTGATTGCTGCTGGCGCGGTGGCAGCGGCACTTTCCAATATGGTCTGGGGGCGACTCGGCGACCGTCGCGGCATGCAATGGCTCTTGAGTTTCACCGGCGGATTATCCATTTTCCCGCCACTCATGATGATCGTGGCACCATTCCTTGTCCCCTTCGGCCAGACGGTCGTGCTGGGGTGGATTCTACTCATCAGTTTGATGGTCGGCATGTCAGCCGATGGTACGGGCATCGCCAGCATGACATTTTTGCTCGAGGTTGCACCACCCGAGCAACGTCCGTTGTATATGGGGCTTGCCAACACATTGCTGGGAATTGGCGCAATAATCCCAATTGTAGGTGGTATTTTGATTAATGTGCTAGGCTATACGAGTACATACGGGATTGCAGCATTGTTTTGTATCATCGGTGCGGGTATCGCCTATACGTTGCGTACCTTGCGAACGCCACAACACACGAATCCTGCTACATGAAAGTACGGTATCGATGTTCTATTTGTTCGCAACGCTTATTGCGATCTTGGGGTTGCCATATGTGCTGATACGTCAGCGCGAAACGATCAATAGTACAGATCTAGCTGCTCAATACAATGGGCAAATATATCCACATCAATACGGTCATACTGCATACTACGATGTCGGGCGTGGACCGGTGATTGTCCTACTCCATGGATTTGGTGGATGGCAAGCAACCTGGCATGCACTGCAAGGAATCTTGGTCGCACGCGGATACCGTGTAATTGGCATCGATGCACTCGGTGCCGGGGCATCCGCACGTCCTAGCGAACGTGCCGCCTACACGACTGCCGCTCAAGCACAGACGATTATCGCATTGCTCGCACATCTTGGTATTGACAAATATACTGTGCTAGGACATTCATATGGCGGTCGCATCGCTCTTCAGATGGCGATTTATGAGCCGACTCGCGTATCGCGGGTCATTGGTCTTGCACCAGAGGTTATGTCTACTGATAGACCACCTATAGCCAAACTCGTTGTTCTGCCCGTCATTGGCTATGCGTTGGCGTTTTGGTCAACTGCACCTTCACTTGTCCAATACGGACTACGGGGCGTATCCAAACGACCGGCGTGGGTACAGGCACAGCATCAACACTATGCACTTTCGGCCAAGGTACGCGGACATTTAGCAGGACAAATCAGCCAATCAGCAGCCACCAAAGACGGCGACTTGCCTGTACCACAACACATACAAGATATCATCTGTCCAGTTTTTGTTATTTGGGGGGCGAACGACCCAGTCTTTCCGGCAACACATGCGATTACCATGGTGGAACGCATGCAAAATACGCAAATCGGCATTATTCCTAACGTCGGGCATGTGCCTCACGAAGAAGCCATCCAAGAGACAGAAGCATTTATTCTGCAGGCACTTGGCCAATAGCCACAGCGCTCGCCACTGCATAATCGCCATCGTGTGACAAACTGATATCAACGCTCACGAATGATTGTGCGAGTGCACGCTCGTGTGCCCGGCCATGCAGAGACACGTGCGGTTTGCCATTGGGCAGACGGACGATTTCGATATCGTGGAATCGCACTGCATTCATCCCTCCCCCAAGCCCTGCAATACCGACACCGAGGAGCTTAGCAACAGCCTCTTTGGCAGCCCACCGCGCGGCGAATGATGCAACGCGCCCATGGCATGTTGCGATTTCGTGGGGAGTAAAGACACGCTGTACAAATCGATCCGCATAGGTATCCAGCAAGCGTTGCATACGTGGAATATGAACGATATCGACACCGGTACGGACAATCAATGACATTACTGCCGTCCAATCAGCATGATATTGGTAATCTCTGAAAGATAATCATGGCCACGCGCCTCGATGCGCAAACTTTGAATGTAGCGTGCATTACGCAAAAATTCGTCTTCACGCAGGTCAACATCCAGGTAGTACCACTGAAACGGGGGCAACGCGCGGTATCGAATGTTGCCAGTATCTTCTACCTTCACGCCTTGTTCGTTGTAGGCATACAAACAAAACGTGCGTTCTTGTTGCACATCAGCAGGACTCAGATTTTTGAAGGTGACTTGAAACATAATCGGACATTCAGATCCAGCAATCCCGGCGAGTGGCACCGTTTGTGTCAACACACGCACCCAGGCGGTGAGGCGCAAGGAAGTAAACTCTGAGACATCAGAATCAAGGGTCTGATCAATTCCTACTGCAAAAGGGCGTATTTGGTTGCCATCGCGACGCAACCGCAACGTACGAACTTGCTGATCTTCGGAACAAAAGTCCGGTGATTCTGGGCTACATGTACTCACGACTTGCACGATACCGTTTTGTTCGTCAGTACGCATATTTGGCGCATCAGCGCGCGCAAACTCACGCCAATTGTAGCGATTGATATCGGTAAGTTCTCGCTCGATGGTATGCCATTCGTTATCGCGGATGAGTTGCCACGTGGCGGTGCGCGGAGGGCGAATTTCGTTGGCACGGGTCACTTCGACAATTTGATCCTCTGCAACTTGCACGGTAACCCCAGCGCGCTCAACCGTTGCATTCCCACTACGCACCGCGAGTTCGAACTGCACATCGCTGCGTAGTGCGGGATCATCGGGAATAACATTGACACTGTAGCTCCCACCCGGCGAAAGCCAAAGTTTCACATCATTCGCCAGAGTGACACTGTATTCGACACGCTGATACGCATGATTTTCTGCAATGTCGTAGCGAGCATACCCTGCATTTTGTTGGAGATTGACGATTTGGCGCCGATTCGTCCACCGTGATACTTGATAGGTACGATACACAATATCACTGCCAGTCCCTTGCGCCCACAATTGAATATGGGTAGCATCTGGCAACACCAGTGAAGCCACTGGACCATACCCAGCTGCAGGGAGCGTCTTGATGCGATTCCCGATATTGAGTGGCACACAGACGTCGTTGCTATCGGGACACGGATCGAGTGTCCCTGGCAAGCGTTCGATGGTGCGACTTGTCAAGCTTCGTGGCTCTTGCAAGACAACTCCAGCAATCACATGCCCGCGGAGGATGGCACCATCGGCCGTACGCATCGCATCTTGGTAACTCCCATATGCGACACGGATCAACAACACGCAGAGACCAACAGAAAGCACAAAAAAGACACACAGAATCAACCATGCGCTGGTGGCAGGGGCCATGCGAAATCGTTTGTATGTGGCTGATGAATCGTGTGTCATTGACGCGCTTATACTTTCATAATTAGAAGATCGGCAAGTAGCGATCCAGTTCCCAACTGCTCACGTATTGACGATATTCTTCCCATTCACGCTGACGCAACTCAACAAATCGTTGATAAATCATCGGTCCGAGTGTATCCGCAATGAGCTCATCGCGTTGCAATGCTTCAATTGCATCACCGAGCGTCATGGGCAACATGGGATAACTACGCGTACGGGCGTGGATTGTCACGAGATCTTCTTCGGCAGCTGGCGGCAACGGAAGTTCACGACGAATGCCATCCAAGCCAGCCTGAAGCATGACCGCATACGCGAGGTATGGATTGCACGATGGATCCGGGCTACGCAGTTCGATGCGTGTCGTTTGTGGTCGTTCTGGTAATACCCGTGGCACACGTATCAGTGCGCCCCGATTGGTCCGCCCCCAACTCACATAGACTGGTGCTTCGAACCCAGGCACCAAGCGTTTGTATGAATTGACCAGTGGCGCCAAAATGGCCAACATACCCGGTGCATGCGCCAATAATCCAGCCATAAAATGCCGTGCAAGTGTCGAGAGACCGTAACTATCGTTGGCATCGTAGAAAAGGTTCTGACCACTATGGATATCGGCCAAACTTTGGTGTATATGCATGCCACTACCGGGAATACCAGCCATCGGCTTGGGCATGAACGACGCAAAGAGTCCCTGTTGTAACGCCATCGAGCGCAACACTTGGCGCATCGTTGCAACCGCATCTGCTGCCGCAAGTCCGCTCTGGTGGCGCAAATCGATTTCGTGCTGGCCAACAGCACCTTCGTGGTGCGTGGCATTTACTTCGATATTGTAGGCACCGAGTGCTTTGACCACCTGGCGCCGAAATCGGGTCAACGAGTCATTGGTCGCATCGAAGTACCCCACACTGTCATTGGGAACCAACACGGGGCGACCATCGGCATCTGCTTTGAAGAGAAAGAACTCAACTTCGGCACTCAACGTATATTCAAACCCCATGGCCTGTGCATCTGCCACCACCCGCCGCAACACACGACGCGGATCACCAGCATATGGACGCCCATCCGGCGAATGCACATCGCAGATGAGACGGGCAGTCACCACCGTCGACTCACCATCCCACGGCACGATGGCAAATGTTGATCGATCAGGGATCAAGTACATGTCCGTTTCGGCGACTCGCGTCAATCCCTCGAGTGCAGATCCATCAAACCACACCCCATGATCGAGACAGTCCGCAAGCATCGACACGGGAATTGTTACGTTTTTTAGCATGCCTGCGATATCAGTGAATTGCAGACTGATGAATTCAACGTGGTGTTGTTGCGCACGTTGCAAGATTTCGTCAATAGAAGCACTCACAAATACCACCTCTCTTATGGAGTATCCAGTGGTCGCACCCAGATTTGGTATTCACCTTTGCGTACAGCCTGCATATACTCAGTAATGGTAATCTGACCGGCGTCAGAGCTTGTGACTACGGCCTGTGCGCTCACCACATCACCGGAGTTTATCGCCAGCGTGACCGCAGGTTGACGGCGTTCATCGAGCAACACAAGTTGCATGGCGCCCATGCCCACCTGCCCACTCATGATGACCTGATACGCGGTATTGGGACGGAGGTTCGCATAACTCCGTTCTGCAACACCATCTGCGCCCACAAATGCCACAGCCCACGCATACTCGCCTGGTGCGGGTTGCATCATCTGCATTTGCGCACCGGAACGTACCATACACCCGCTGAGCACCAGCAGTATGCCCAGTACCCCAAAAGCACTAACCGTACGCTTCAGGACGTGAATCAACATTGCGTGTCACTTCGATGCCGACGCGCTCGACCTTGATGGGGCGCATTTTGACGATGCGCAGGTTGGTCTCGCAATCAGCACATACCAGCAACGTACCAACGGTAGTGTAGTCTTGTACCGCAAGGCGCTGCTTGCATGCTGGACAGACGATTATCTCTACAGCCATCACTCGACTCCTTTGCCCTGTTAGGCATCATGTGCAAATAAGGCATTGACAAATGTCTCAGCGTCAAAGAGTGCCAGGTCGGTGATTTTTTCACCAGTACCGACATAGCGCACCGGACACTGGATATCTTGGGCGATAGCAAATGCAATCCCCCCTTTGGCCGTACCGTCCATTTTGGTGATGACAACCCCCGTGACATCTGCCGCAGCCGCAAATGCCTTGGCTTGCAAGACACCGTTTTGTCCAGTCGTCGCATCAATCACCAGCAATACCTCGTGCGGGGCACCGGGAATCTTGCGCCGGATAATGTTACGAATTTTGGTTAATTCTTGCATTAAATTTGTCTTGGCATGCAGTCGCCCTGCGGTATCCACAATCAAAATGTCTTGATTTTGTGCAACAGCGGCTTCGACAGCATCAAAGACGACTGCGCCAGGATCTGCACCTTGACCGCGCGTAATGACCGGGACACCAGCACGTTCGGCCCATGTTTCGAGTTGTTCGGTAGCAGCAGCACGAAAGGTGTCGGCCGCTGCGAGCAACACCTGTTGCCCACGGGTTTTGTAGCGATGCGCCAATTTGGCAATCAATGTGGTTTTACCAGCACCATTGACGCCAACCACCAAAATCACATGCGGCTTGTGTGATTCGACAGCAGCAGCAGGTTGTTGTGCTTGCAAGACACGCACCATTTCGGCGTGCAACATACCACGCACTTCATCTGGACTGCGCACCGCATTGCGCTTGACACGATCTTTGGTGCGATTGACGAGGTACGTGGCAGTTTCAACACCCACATCAGCTTGCACCAGTAATGCTTCGAGGTCATCCCAGAGTTCGTCGGTAATCGCCGAACCACCAAACAAGTTGCTGATTTGTTGGAAAAACCCGCGACGCGTGCGGTCTGTAGCAGAGGTGAGCTGTGTCGCTTCGATGGTTGCTTCTGCATCATCACGTGGCGCATCTCTGCCACGCCCAAACAACCGCTGTAATAATGACATATTGACCTTCTACGCAGGCAACGCTGACACCACAAGCCGGACAGCACGGATGACTTGTGCCACTTCAGCATCGCTTAATTCTGGGAAATTCGGCAACGACAAGACGCGTTGCGCGAGGCGCTCTGTCACTGGTAAGCGCCACGTCGGCGCATATTGTTGATAGATTGGTTGCTTATGCGTTGGGAGTGGATAGTGAATATCGGTACCGATACCGTGATCGCGTAGACCTGCCATCAACGCATCACGATACGCTGATTCGATGACATACAAGTGATGAACCGCGCGATCGTGGGTGGGATTCTGTGGCATCACTATCGGCAAATTCCCCAGCTGTGCCTGATACATACGCGCAATATCGTCACGACGCTTGGTACTCTCATCGAGATGGGTAAGCTTGACATCAAGAATCGCTGCCTGCAACTCATCGAGTCGAGAATTCATACCGAATTCTGTGCTCGAATAGTATTTACGTTCCCAGCCGTATTGACGCAAGCGTTGGATATGTTGGGCGATATCTTCGCGGTTTGTGGTGATGGCACCACCATCACCGATTGCACCAAGATTCTTGGATGGATAAAAACTAAACGCCGCCGCATCGCCCCAACTTCCCGCACACTTCCCAGCAATTGTGGCACCATGTGCTTGGGCACAATCCTCAAGGACGGGAATACCAAATGCCTGCGCTACTCCCATGATTGCTGGCATATCGGCCATCAATCCATACAGGTGTACCGGCATGATGGCTTTGGTACGTGGAGTAATCGCAGCCTCGATTAGAGATGCATCCATGTTGCGCGACACGGGACTGACATCAACGAATACTGGCGTCGCACCGATGGCAACAATTGCAGCCGTCCCCGGGACACCCGCATTGGCCACGGTAATGACTTCATCACCAGGACGCACACCCAACGCTATTAAGCCGAGTTGGATCGCATCGGTGCCATTGGCAACTCCGACACAATGCGTCACTTGGCAGTAGTGTGCAAAATGTGATTCGAATGCACGCACATGCGCACCCAGAATATACGCACCGCTGTCGAGCACTTGCGCAATCGCCGCATCAAGTTCAGGACGTAGCAAGGCAATTTGTCGTTTGAAATCTCCAAATGGAACGGACATGCGTACGCCTCACATGCAAAGAAGACACTACAGCGTATTATACCAGATGCACCCATCTGTATCACTGATGCACGTCTGATACTACGGGTGGTATCGTTTATGCGTGCCCATCCGCCTGGTAGTGCATGCGATAACCGATACCACGCACGTTTTCGATGCGGAGATTCCTCACATCATGCTGTTGTAATTTGCGACGCAAATGGGAAAGATGTACCCACAAATATTGATTTTCTTGTTCATATCGCTCACCCCATACCCCTTGCAAAATCTGTTCGTGCGAGAGTATTTGTCCAATGTGCCGAACAAAAAACCGCATCAAGCGACTTTCAATCGGGGTAAGCTCCAGTATGACACCATTAACTTGAACTTGCTTGTCGAGCAAGGTGATTTGGATATCCCCGATAGTAATTACTGCATCCAGCGGATATTGCGTACGCATTTGACCACGACGACACAACGCTTGGATACGCAACAAAAATTCATCATTATTAAACGGTTTCACCATGTAATCATCAACTCCAGCCCGCAACCCGTTGACGACATCTTGTTCACCCGCAAGTGCAGTCACTACCATGATGGGAATAGTCGACCACAAGCGTACATCGCGCACAAACGTCAGTCCCGATCCATCTGGTAGCATGATATCCACAATAATCACATCAAAATGATTGCGTTCGATGAGTTCTTGTGCCTGAAAGATAGAATTCGCAGGGACAACATCAAAACCGTCTGTCTGCAATAAATAACTGATAACTTTCTGGATAGCGAAATCATCTTCGACTACTAATACACGCTCAAACCCACGTTTTTGCATGGCATTTCCGCGTTGCACTGTCGTCGGAAGCGTAAATGTCACCACTGTTCCATCACCATGTGGCGTCGCCGTCATGCTAATCTCGCCGCCATGGGCTTCTACATAGTATTTGCAAATGGACAACCCTAGCCCTACACCAGCTTGTTTGGTTGAATGATTGGCTTGATAGAAGCGATCAAATACACGCGTATATTCTTTTTCGCTCAGTGGTAAACCATAATCACGTATCGCGAATTGCACCATCTGTGGCGTCTGACGGAGCTGCGTAAGAGTAATCTCCACATTGCCTGGTGGTGCGTATTTTTTGGCGTTATCTAGAATGTTATGCAACACTTGCTCAACACGATGAACATCACAATATATCTGTTCAATCTCACCCTGCGTCACGATATTGATACGTTGATTCTGGAAGGCATGTTTTGCTATCACCCGTTGTACAAGTGGCAATACATCAATGATTTCTCGATTTAATTGAATACCTTCACTATCGATACGCGAGATATTGAGCACATCTTCAATGAGTGATTGCAAGCGTTGCCCCTGTGTTTGCAACAGTTGCAGCATATTATGTTGTCGATCGTGCGTTGGCTTCTGTTCACTATTGAGCAACATCGTTGTTGCACCAACGATGGTTGCAAGTGGCGTACGGAGCTCGTGTGTAATCATACTCACAAAGTCTGCTTTGAGTCGATCGAGTTCATAGCGCTGACGCATATCTTCGAGCATCAGCACATACCCATGCACAGCGACATCATCACCGATAGCCATAACCTGATGGCGTACTGGGATGCGCTCGTTGTTGATTTCGTGCATTACTTCGACTGTAAATGTTGGTAGTCCAGCCAAAGACATCATCAACGGGAGCTCAGATACTGCGATACGCGCTCCACCAATACCACACAATTGCATCGATTCAAAAATCGTTTGAATCATGTGCTCTGGCAGAATACCTGGGAGTAATAGCGATGCTTGTTGATTCGTAACCAAGATGCGCCCTTGTTCGTTGACCAAGACAAATCCGAGTGGTACGACATCAAACAACACGCGTAATCGCCCTTGTTCACGTTGAAGTGCGGTAAATAGTCGATAGTTATCGATTAACAATGTAATTTGCATGAGCGTCAACGCATCGAGCACTTTGTTATCGTGACTGACTATCCCCAACACACCAATGCTCCGCTCGGCATGCCCCAGCGAATAAAAAGTAATATCGTACTTTGAGCCAAGGATACGGCGTGTCTCGTGACTCGCAGTTGTCGATTTAACCCGTGAAATGATTGCTGGATCAATCGATTGCATGATGTCATCAATCGTCATCGGAGGGTGAATCGCATGCGCAACAACCATTGAATCCGCATCAATAATATCAAACCACACCACTACGCCAGGTACGTTGAGTGTCTGTTGAATGATGTTGACGACCTGGTCTGAGCGATAGTTGTCGTCGCCGTAGTGCATTGTCTTCGTCACGATGTCCTGTGCGGTTACAATGCGGGTATTTTGATGGTGTATTTCATCAATACGATCAGACAGCGCCTGCATAAGTTGCTGCGATTCACTTTTTGCGTGAGTCAGTGCAATCAACAAATGTGCTTGTCGCAATACTTCAACAAACACCAATATTAATGCAGCAAGCGCCACAATTGCGAGCACGGTATTGGTACGCAGATTAAACGCATGCACACGTAATGTTTCATCTTGAATGATGCGTTGCGTAGCACGCACTGAATACTGTAATTTATCGATACTTTCACGGATTCCATCAAATGCACGAACCTTCATACCCTGCACAAAATCCGCTTCAGCTTCTGCTACACGGCCATCCTCGACCAATGACACTTGATGATCAAGCCGTTGTAACCGCCAATTATCTATCAACCGTTTGAGTTTATGTAATTCAGCAACATCACTACTCGTTTGCAGCACTATCGCATCCTGCACTAACTTTGCAATGACGGCTTGTTGTCGTGCACTCGCATCATTGTATTGTTGATGAAAGAGCACATTTTGCGTGATGATATAGCCACGTGATGCCAAACGCATATCCTGCAGCGCAATTTCCAAATCATTAATATCGTCAAGAAACTGCGCCAAACTCACATTTTGATCGCGCAGTGTGGTCAAGGTATCGTTTTGCCACGTAGGCACAATTAACAGCGCCGTGAGACTTGCAGCTACGAAGAGCATACCGCCCCAGGCAAATTCCGCATGCCAGATTGTGCTGAGATAGTGCCAAATTCTATTCATGGTTGTGAAACGTTTATTGCATACAGCAACGTTTCGCTACATTGTTGTAGCGGAATCGGTGCAAGCGCATCTGCATCCATAGGTAATTCACCTACGCGTTCAGGAATGGCCACATACCATATAGCCGCATTGGCAGGTACAGTGGTTGAATCAGCCGAAGTATCTTCACTATTCATCAGTTGTACATCGGGGTTCAAAAATTGCAACGATCGCCATGGTCCTACATAAAATCCATCTGGTGCATTACCGAGCACAATCACACGGTCGCCAGGCTTGACTGTCCTGGCTAAAAATCGTGCCAATACACCTGCTTGTTCGGTCTTGCGATCACCACCATAACGACAGACGGTAGCAAGTTGCGAGCGATATATTTCGATGTTGATCAAGGCAATACAGACCACTACCACCACAACCATGGTGTTTCTGATACGTGGTAGACGAATAAAACCAGCAATTCGTTCGATTGCAAGTGCTACAAGCACAATAACTACCGGTACAATCACAAGCAATCGATATGGGTAGGTGCTGATGGGAATGGTAAAGACGGCGAGTGCAGTCATCCCACCCCAAAACCACCCAAGGAGCATGACCATCCCGCGTTCGTAGAGGCGAATATGTGCATAGACGAGACCAATAATAAACAGTACTGCACTGATACTATCGAGAATTGGTACATTTGCATGATAAAAATCTTCAAATGGAGTTGATAAAAACGTTGCAAATGCATACCGATACAACTCCACCACAATCATGCCTTGCGGAACCGATCTTGCTTCTGCTTCACGCGCCAACCACCCAGAAACAATTGAGCCATCAGAACTCAGACGTGCAAAAAAATCTCCAGGGGAAAACACTCCCCAAATAATCATTGGCAGCAAGCCACAACACATCAGTCCGAGTGTCAATGCGATATTTGTCGTATGAGAAGCCATCGCACGGTATTCAAAGACATACCACACAACGAGAATCAGCACGACCAACACACTCCATGCCCATGCATCAACATACGTATTAATGTGCAGCGACAGCGCACATGCCGCAATTGCACCATATATCAGCGAACGATGCTGTATCAGCATCCAAATGCCCCACAGCAACATCGGCAGAAAAAACGTCGCATACGTGTACGATACCGCAACCGTACGACTAAAATGAATGTGCACATGCGCAGCGGCAAGTAATCCTGCCGCAATCATGCCCACACGCACGCCGAACAATGATCGTGCAAACAAATACTGCGGAATGATGGCCAATGTACCGAATATCGCAGGAATCAATCGTACCGCAAACTCCGTACGCCCAAACACTGCAATTACAGCTTTCATCACGAGCAAATAGTTGGTACCCACACCATCCATGTTGACAAACACATGCCCGAGTGTTCCGCCTTGGGTCAACAACTGCACCGACCACATTCCAATGAGTCCTTCGTCTCCATTGATGATGTTGGGAATTGCCCCGAGGGCATACCAACGTACAAACGCCGCACATAGCACAATGCCACACAAGCCCCACACTTCATAGCGATGCCTGGTATACCATGGACGGATATCGATGTGCGGAATAAGTGCGGCAATTACATAACACCACCCAGTCATCCAGACGACGAGTTGAATAACTCCGTAGCGCATCAACACCCGCGATAACACGTCCACCGGTTCGACCATCACACTTCCGCCGTTGTAGGATAGTTGCAACCACTGCCGGATAACGACTGCAAACAACATCCCTACGCCGGCTGTAACCATTGCACGCCGTATGGACGGAGGATGCATCTGTGCTGGTGGCGTACCGACGACGTAGATAAAAAGACTAGCGGAGACTACGGCAGCGACGATTACCATGATCAAATCTGCATTCGCATAAGCATCATCAAAACGATGCTGAAACCAGACTCCGCACAACACGACAAACCCAACCAACAACACAAATACGCGTCTGTGTGTATTGATGAACTGCATGGAAACCTCCGCATGGATTCGTTTCACTATGCAGTGTGTCTTTATAGTTTATCCTTAAGCTTTTCTTTTCGACCATAATTTTCCCTAAAGAGTATTTATGAATGTAATGTATCCGCAGTGCACTCAGGAATAAAAAATGAATGCATAGACACTATGGTATGATGACCACAATCGCATATGTACAAGGAACACTGGTGGAATATGTCAAACGTCCCCGTCACATTTGTATTGATTGGCGCAGGATCGCGGGGTGCACATGCCTATGCACCATATGCGCAACAATTCCCACAGCACGCACGCATCGTCGCCGTTGCCGAACCTGATCAAACGCGACGCACAGCGCTCGCAGAATTGCACGATATCGACCCCGAGCGTTGTTACACCAGTTATGAGTCGTTGTTTGCACACGGCAAGATTGCCGATGCCGCCATCATCACGACCCAAGATGCCATGCACGTAGAGCCAACACTTGCGGCGCTGGCGCACGGGTATCATGTGTTGCTCGAAAAGCCCATGGCCACCACACCACTCGACTGTACGCGGCTTGTGATGGCAGCCGAAGCTGCTGGCAAGCACCTGGTCATTGGACACGTACTTCGCTACACCGACTTTTTTTCAACTCTACACGATGTATTACAGGCAGGGAAAATCGGTGAACTTGTTACTGTTTCCCATCGCGAAAACGTAGCTCACTGGCACATGGGGCATAGCTTTGTGCGCGGCAACTGGCGCCGCAAAGACGAATCCACACCGATGATTCTGGCAAAATGCTGCCACGACCTCGATATCATGGTCTGGAATATCGGCCGTGAATGCACGCACATCTCATCGATTGGTGACCGTTCGTTCTACCGATCAGAACGAGCACCTGCAGGGAGTACCGCACGCTGCCTCGATGGCTGTGCCGTTGAATCGACCTGTCCCTGGTCTGCCAAGCGTATTTATTTGGACCTAGAACCATGGCCACAAATTCAACATCTTGCCGCAGGCATCGCCCCCGACCAATGGCCATTTAATGTGGTGTCACACGACCGGAGTTATGCCGCCCGGTTGGAGGCAGTCCAACATGGCCCATACGGACGCTGTGTATTTGCCTGCGACAACGACGTTGTCGATCACCAAGTGGTCAGCATGGAATTTGCCGGCGGCATCAGTGCAACGCTCACAATGCATGGTGTCAGCAGCGAAGAGAACCGTTACATGCGCTATGATGGCACCGAAGGTACACTCGAAGGCTTCTTTGATGCCCATGGCGGCCGCATCGAAATCCGCCCCCACCGTGGCGTCGCCGAAATCATCGAAGTCGACGGACGTGCTGGCCACGGTGGCGGAGATACGGGCATCATGCGCGGATTCATCGCAGCCGTACGCGGCGAAGCCGCGCCGCGTAGCAGTGCCCGTGAATCACTAGAATCCCATCTCCTTGCATTTGCATCCGAAGATGCACGCATTGACCGTTCTGTCATCGACATGGATACCTATCGCACACGGTTGCGCAATCACGTATCAGGAGCGTAATAGTATGTCGTACTTTGCAACCCTCCAACAACTTGGCTACACACTGGAAAAAACCCCTATTGTACTTGCAGACGGTCGCTTTGTGGCAGCAGTCCAACATGGCAAGCTCGTCTATACGTCAGGGAGTGTATCGCGCTTTGGTGGTGTCGAAATTAAAGGATTTGTCGGTGCCGATTTGACAATCGAAGACGGCTACGAAGCCTGCAAGCTGAGCACCCTCAACGCCTTGCAAGCGATTCATTCACTGGTGGGAATCGACAATGTAGTACGCATCTTCAAGGTCTTTGGCATGGTGAATACCGCTCCTGGATTTTCGAATACCACAGGTGCCGTTCATGGTGCAAGTGAGCTTATCAATACCGTCTTTGGTGCCAATGGCCAACACGCCCGGAGTGCAGTCGGCATGGTCATTCCGTTCACATATGCCACTGAAGTCGAGCTCATTGCAGAAGTCAAATAACAGCAAAACGCCCCAGTGCACTATGCACTGGGGCGTTTATTAGGGCATCACGATTGCATAGCGCTCATGCATGATTGCCTTGCACATGATACTGTATGCCGTGAATTCCGATAGACTTCCGGCGAGAATAGCCTGCATGATACTCGGTGAAAAACCGCTTACCATCGCCACTCCAGTTTCGTGGGCCTCTGCGGGCACATTATCGTGTCCGTTGAGATTCCAAAATACCACCTGTGGCATCTGATAGCCGGCTGCCTGATATTTGTCAGACAGCATCTCGACGGCACGTCGATCAAGGTTCATGTCGGCATCGAACTGCATGTCAGACAACACCAACAGCATCTGCGGCATTTCGCTGGCTGGCACATTGGCAGCCAACGCCGTCTGCAGGATAATGTCGATGGCCTTGTGCAGGTCGGTGTTCCCACCCCAGTCAGAACGAACCATCTGATACATTTTCTCGACAATATTGCCCTTGAGATGGAGCAACTGCGGAGATTCAGAAAAGGTCAAGAATGTATCTTTGAAGACACCACTATTCTTGTCCGCCAAATACAGCCCCAATGCCACAGACACATCAACGGCTTGTACTCCACCAGCGATTGGACAGTACATCGACCCCGACACATCTGAAAGTGGCAGAATGCGTGCATCGCCGACATAATTGGGCAACGCGTGCCATTGTGCGACCACATGGTCGATGATGGCAGATTCCACCATCCCGTAGTCGACCAACGATATCAGCGGTTTGATGATGTCATGTGGGTAGATAGCCGCAGCGTTGACGTTGGCTTCACCCTTGACAGCACTTGCCACATACGCCGTATACCGCTCCTTATCTCGGCGAAAGAATGCCGTGCGATAGCGAGCAGCAGCTTGTGACGGCACGTGCTCATAGTTGATGACACTCCATTGGCGTGCACACATCTGCGTCTCGACCACTGTCGTGAGCGTCACCAGCGTCTTGCGGTAGCGCTTGGGTGAATACCCCAAAAACGCACGCAGCTGCTCGGACTCTTTGCCCTTGCGTGGCATCCACTTGGCCGCAAGGCCGTCTTTGCGCTGCAACGCATCCCGGATCATGGCAAAGGCCGCAGGCTGCAATTGTTTGGTAAACACCAGCAAATCATCCCATCGCCCCACTTCGGGGATGATAGGCAGTAATGCCAGTGCATATTGCGGATACTGCTGCTCGAGAAAGGCTAATATTGAACGGAAGTGCTGGCGTTCGCCGGCACCACCACGCACATCGCGACTCCACAATGCAATGCGCAGTGCCATTTCCGCATTCTCGAGCAATGCTGCCTGAAAGAGTGGGATAATGTTTCGGCCACGCATCGCACCAATCTTGTAAAAGAGATCAACAAGTGCAGATGCAGTGGATGCACGTGCCAGCATACCATTGGCAGTACGTGCGGGCTGATTGATAACAGCAGAGGTAAATGTAGTCATGTGTTTCTCCTTTTAACTGGTTAAGAATGAAAATAAATGCTGACTTAACCACATTGACGACGATAACAGAAGTTCATTCCGTCAATCAAACCACAACACAGGCAGATGGGAACCTGGGAAGTCCCCATCTGCCGCTGATTTTCATACGATGTTTCAATACGTTTTCGAACGATTTGCAAATGGCGATAACGGGCGTTCATTCCATTTGAAGAAGAGGATCCCGCCACATGTCGTGGACGACGTGACACGCAGCGGGAGGTGCGGACTGGCTACCGGCATTGTACGGACAATGGTGATTCCTGGTTACCGTTTTTGATGGCAATATTGATTGCTGCAGGTAACCACAACAGTTCCTCACTTCAGTGATACCAACTGCCGTTGTGCCCAAAGGAGCCCTCCTCGGCACGCTGCCGGGTTTTCACCGGCTCATTCTCCGTCAGAATGAAGTTGTTATCTGGTTACTGTTGTACATTCACTTCGTCCGTGGACAGGGCGAACATGTAACAACTCTCGTCGTTACGCGAAAGTGATTGAGAGGCACATTGTGTGCAGGGCACTGCGGCCACTTCTCTTCACAACTATGTTTCATTAGTGTTGAGTTGCTGGCAGTAACCACACCATCATCATGATGGCGATCCCAGGCGAAACTGGGCATTCCTGCAGGGTCGCAGGAACAAGGCGCTGACTACGCGGCTATTGAATTGTCAAGGTTCGTGGGCGCACAGAGTGACACCCGGCTGAATCGCGCCAATGGCACAATCAGGTGGCTAGGCATGGCAGCGACCATGCAGGCGAACTCATGAACAGATGGTTGGATAAGCGAGCGGGCGATTTCAGAAAGATTTACAACGAATCAGATTATATCGATTCAACGCCATACTGTCAAGTATCCATTATGAGAAAAATATGAGAAGGCTACGCAGTCATAGACGTGTCGTATCGGCATGATGGCGCAACACATTTCGCGCGTATGCGAAAATTGTTATAATACACAGTCGAGGAATCAATACATCGAGAAGAGTCATGATCGAGATTAACGCACCCGTACGCGTCCGATTTGCACCGAGTCCAACCGGCTTTTTGCACATTGGTGGAGTTCGTACCGCCTTGTTTAATTGGTTGTTTGCCCGTCATTATGGTGGGCAGTTTTTGCTCCGCATCGAAGATACAGACGAGAAACGATTTGTCCCTGGAGCCGCCGACGATTTGATGACATCGATGCGTTGGGTGGGAATTGACTGGGACGAAGGCCCCGACATCGGTGGACCATTCGGCCCGTATGTGCAGTCAATCCGAAGCGAACAAGGTGTCTACATGCCATTCGCCAACCAACTGCTCGAAGCCGGATTGGCTTACATGTCGTTTACGACCGAAGAAGAGCTCACACAAATGAAGGCCGTCGCTGAAGCCCGCGGCGTCAAAGCCTTCCGTTTCCGTGGTCCAGAACGCGATTGGCCTCTTGCCAAGCAACAAGAACTCGCAGCCCAAGGCTTGCCATATACAATCCGCCTCAAAGTACCGAGCGAAGGCAGCACGCATTTCAACGACTTGGTGCGCGGTGGGGACGACGGCATTCGTATCAATAATAGTGAACTATACGACATTGTCCTCATCAAAAAGACCGGCATGCCCGTCTATCACATGGCGCATCTGGTGGACGATCATTTGATGCAGATTACCCATGTCCTGCGTAGCGACGAATGGGTTGCCTCTACTCCATACCACGTCTTGTTGTATCAATTCTTGGGCTGGCAGGCACCAACCTTTGCGCATTTACCTCCTATCTTGCGTCAAGACGGGCACGGCAAGCTCTCAAAACGCAAAGACGATGTCTCTGCCAATCGCTTCTGGGAACGTGGCTATCTGGCCGATGCCATGTTTAATTACCTGACACTCCAAGGGTGGAGTTATGACGACCACACCGAAATCATGACACGTGCCGAAGTTGTTGAACGTTTCACCATTGATCGGGTGCAATCGTCACCAGCCCGCTGGAATCCCGCCAAACTTCTTGATATGAACGGTATTTATATCCGTGCCATGAGTAGTGGCGATGTGGCCAAGGCGATTACCCCATTCCTCCAAAAAGCTGGCTTAGTCGCAACTCCAGCAGACGAAAAAACTGCAGCGTATATCGCTACGTTGACGCCGCTGATTCACGAGCGCCTCAAGGAATTGGGTGAAGCCCCAGAACTCCTCGACTTCTTTCTCAAAGAGATTGATGTACCCACAGCCGAAAATCTCATCCCCAAAAAGATGGATGCCAGCGGCACATATACGGCGCTCACCGCTGTCCATGGTGCCCTGAGTGCGATTAGTAGCTGGGATGGTCAAGAACAGGCCCTTGAGGAAGCGTTGCGCACACTGTGCGAACAACTTGAACTCAAACCCGGGCAACTTTTTGGGGCAGTGCGCGTGGCCGTCAGCAATCGCACCGTCGCTCCACCGCTCTTTGAGACGCTGACCGCACTCGGACGCGAGCGTGCGCTTGCCCGCATTGCAGTGGCAGTGCAGGTGGTCGCGCCCTAATTATCGCCAGACAACATCTGTCAACGACATCCCCCGCACGACAACAGTGTGGGGGATGTTGGCGCTTAGGAGTGCGAATTCGTTGTCGGATATATGATGGGAGGCAGCAAATGATGCGGCATCGATCAGCACCGCACAGGCATCACCACCACGCCCAACAATACGCTGCAACACCGGAATCCATGTCACTTCGCTCCGGCTGGTCACAACACAGACGCTGGCATGTTGATCTCTGTAGGTATCGAGTTGCGCAAGTACATCGTCAACTGCGACATCTCCTACTGCCCGTACTGCGGCTAGTGCATCAAATAACGCCATACGATGTGCTGCGGTGCGTTGTGGCTTGAGAATGATGCGTTCAGCACCATGCATGCATAACCCGACAGCGTGGCCAGCCGCAAGCCAATAGTCTGCCATATTTGCCACAAGCTGGATGGCGTATTCTTCTGTTGAATCGCTACTCGGGATCGGCATGGGAATCGTCGCACATCCAGGCCATGCATGCGCATGGCGCTGAGCATCAAATACGAGCCAGATATGTGCACCTGGCTCATGCGTGCCCTCTTTGAGCATCAGGTTGCCGCGTTTGGCAGAACTACGCCAGTGAATCCGGTTGATTGCATCTCCCGCCCGATACTCGCGTACCGACATGATCGTTGCGGCATGCGCTGATTGCAATCGCACTGTTTGTGGGCGACCACTGATAACTGCGCGCCCAATCGCAGGCAGTGGCATCGGGTGTGGTGCCGGGTACACCGTCAAGAATTGTGTGCTGATATAGCGCCGTTCAATGCGGAAAAGTCCAAATGGATCACTCCCGACAACGAAGGTCGGCCCCATCACGTAGCGACCACGGTGTTGGGCAACCGTGCGCCATGTGCGTTGACGATGTTGCCGCGAAGCCAACGTAAT